>NZ_JBSFWT010000075.1:0-35590 GCF_053594975.1 Streptomyces sp. NPDC002537 | reverse complement strand
GCTGAAAATCCAGCCCGTCCGGCGTTTGAGGACGCGGCCGCAGGCCGCCCCCGCCGCAGGCGGCGACGGTGCCGCACCCGGCAACGGACGGGCAGCGCACCCCCGAAAGCCCGCCCGGCCAGGGCATACGCTCGGTACGAAACACCCATCGAAGAGGGAGAGCGCCGCATGGCGAGCGACACCCCCCAGGCCAGCGTCTGGTTGGCCGGGAAACCGGTTCCGAAGCGCAAGGCGGAGTCCGACGGCGGCGCGCTCGACCTGGAACGCATCGTCGCCGAGAGCATCCGGCTGCTGGACGCCGAGGGCCTCGCGAAGTTCTCGATGCGGCGGCTGGCCGCGGGCCTCGGTGTGACGGCCATGTCCGTCTACTGGTACGTCGACACCAAGGACGACCTCCTGGAGATCGTCCTGGACGAGGTGCACCGGGTGATGGTGGTGCCCGACGTGTCCGACGGGAGCGCGGACTGGACCGATCAGCTCCGCGTCCTCGCCACGGAGTACCGGAAGATGCTCTCCGGCCATCCGTGGGTGAGCCAGCTGCTCGGGAAGTACCTCAACGTCGGCCCGCGCTCGATGGACTTCTCCAACGCCTCCCTCGCCGTCGTCCGCCGCAGCGGCCTGGGCCACGAGCACCTGACCGGCGCGCTGGCGGCCGTCTTCCAGTTCCTCTACGGCTTCTGCAGCGTCGAGAGCCTGTTCAAGGAGCGCTGCCGCGCCGTGGGGCTGAGCGAGGACGAGTACTACGCGCGGCTGATGGGCCGGATCACGTCCACCGACAACTTCGCGGAGTCGTTCCAGGAGGCCGCCGAGCTGATCGAGGCGCAGGTCGGCAGCGGGCTGACCCTCACGCAACGCCGGGAGCGCGACTTCGCGTTCGCCCTGGACACGGTGATCGCGGGCATCGAGACCATGCGCGAGCGCGTCGGGGCAGCCCCGGCATAAGCCCTGGCACAGGCGAAGGCCCCGGCGGTGGCGCGCAGGCCGTCCCCTGCCTTCGCGCGCGCCACCACCGGGGCCCATGCCCGGGACCGTCTCGTCTGCCGTTCCGGTCCCGGCTTCCGCCGGCCGGGGCGCGCCTCCGCTCAAGGACGCGCCCCCGCCGCCGGGGTCTGTGTCAGCCGGCCTGCCGGGCCGGCTCGGTGTCCGCCGCGGACGTGGACCCGGAGGCCGCCGCCTGCGTACCGGACTTGCTCTTCAGCGCGACCTCCTTGATGAAGAGGGTCACGATGAAGGCCAGCAGCGCGCAGGGCGCCGCGTAGAGGAAGACGTCGCCGACGCCGTGCCCGTACGCGCTCTCGAAGACCTGGCGGATCGGGGCGGGCATGTCCGCCAGCTTGGGGATGCCGCCGCCGGAGCCGCCCTTGCCGAGGGCCGCCGCGGCCTTCGGGCCGAGGGCGGTGATGCCGTCCTTGACGTAGTCCGGGACCCGGTTGGCGAAGACCGCGCCGAGCGCCGAGACGCCGACCGCACCGCCGAGGGAGCGGAAGAAGGTGACGACGGAGCTCGCGGCACCGAGGTCCTGCGGGGCGACCTGGTTCTGTGCGGCGAGCACCAGGTTCTGCATCATCATGCCCATGCCGAGGCCGACCAGGGCCATGTAGATCGCCAGGTGCCAGTACGGGGTGTCGTAGCGCATCGTGCCGAGCAGGCCCAGGCCCGCCGTCAGCAGCACGCCGCCGGAGACCAGCCAGGCCTTCCAGCGGCCCGTCTTGGTGATGATCTGGCCCGAGACGGTCGACGAGATGAACAGGCCGCCGATCATCGGGATCGTCATCACACCGGACATCGTCGGCGTCTTGCCGCGGGCGAGCTGGAAGTACTGCGAGAAGAAGACGGTGCCGCTGAACATCGCGACGCCGACGAAGAGGCTCGCGACCGAGGCCAGGGAGATCGTCTTGTTGCGGAACAGCCGCAGCGGAATGATCGGTTCCGAGGCCTTGGACTCGACGAGGACGAAGAGCGCGCCGAGCACGATCGCGCCGCCCACCATGGTCCAGGTCTGCCAGGAGATCCAGTCGTAGTTCTTGCCCGCCAGCGTCACCCAGATCAGCAGCAGGGTCACCGAGGCGGTGATGAACAGCGCGCCCAGCCAGTCGACCTTGACGTCCCGCTTCACGATCGGGAGCTTCAGGGTCTTCTGCAGCACGATCAGCGCGATGATCGCGAACGGTACGCCCACGTAGAAGCACCAGCGCCAGCCGAGCCAGTCGGTGTCCGTGATGACGCCGCCGAGCAGCGGGCCGCCGACGGTCGCGACGGCGAAGGTCGCGCCGAGGTAGCCGCTGTAACGCCCGCGCTCGCGCGGGGAGATCATCGCCGCCATGACGATCTGGGCGAGCGCCGACAGACCGCCGACGCCGATGCCCTGGACGACACGGCAGGCGATCAGGGTGCCCGTGTTCTGCGAGAGACCGGCCACGACCGAGCCGCCGACGTAGATGATCAGGGCGATCTGGACCAGCAGCTTCTTGCTGAACAGGTCGGAGAGCTTGCCCCACAGCGGGGTGGAGGCGGTCATCGCGAGCAGCGAGGCGGTGACGACCCAGGTCAGGGACGACTGGCTGCCGTGCAGATCGTGAATGATCTCCGGCAGGGCGTTGGAGACGATCGTCGACGACAGGATCGCGACGAACATGCCGAGCAGCAGCCCGGACAGCGCCTCCATGATCTGTCGATGCGTCATGGGGGCGGCGTCGGAGCCTATGTGGTCTCCGGACTTGGTGCTTCCGCTCCCCACACCGGCGGGTGTGGTCTTGGCCATGAAATTCCTTCGCTTGCGAGGTCTGCTTGTGTGG
This sequence comes from Streptomyces sp. NPDC002537, assembly GCF_053594975.1. Lineage (NCBI taxonomy): Bacteria > Bacillati > Actinomycetota > Actinomycetes > Kitasatosporales > Streptomycetaceae > Streptomyces > Streptomyces sp. NPDC002537. The sequence goes on along the minus strand of NZ_JBSFWT010000075.1, from coordinate 32,795 downwards.
GGTTCGGGGGTCCCGGGGGGTGACGGCTACGGCTGGGCCTGCACGGCGCGGGGCCGGCAGGCGCCGAAGCTCTCGCGGAGCCGGGCCAGCAGCTCGATGAGCCGGCCGAGGTCCTCGTCGGACCAGTCGCTGAGGCCGGCGGCCAGCGCCTTGCTGTACCGGGCGCCCACCTGCTCCAGCAGCTCCTTCCCCCGAGGGCTGATGCTGAGCAGCCGGGACCGCTTGTCGAGCGGGTCGGGCTGCCGGTCGAGCCAGCCGCGCTCGACCGCGTACGCCACATGGCGGCTCGTCACCGACATGTCGATGGCGAGCAGTTCGGCCAGCTTGCTCATGCGGACCTCGCCGCACTGCTGGAGCAGCGCGAGCATCATGGCCGACGCGGGCGAGCAGTCCGGGGGGAGTGCGCGCCCGAGGTCCCGCCGGACGGCGGCGATGGCCCCGAGCTGGCGGGCGAGTTCCTCGTACTGCTCCTGCACGGCCACTCGATCCTCCATTTCGGTTGCTCAGGGCAACCATAAGACCAGAACTTGGTTGCTGAAGGCAAACGAAATCTGGGGTTTGCGGGTAAAGGAAGACCCAAGCTCTCCTTGGGGGCTTGTAAAGCGGCAGATGGGAGGGGTGGATGCGGTGTTTGTCCGTGGCCCGGCGCGCGCGGGGCGGGGCTCCTTCGCTAGGGTCCTGGCCTATGGCCAACCCCCATCAGCAGAACCCCGAGGGCTACGACCCGGCGGGCAGCACCCAGATGTTCCGCGCCTTCGTGGACGAGAGCCCGACCGGGGGCCGCCGCGCCGCCCGTGCCGCGGCTCCGGCGCCCGCCTCCTCCGGCCCGCGGGTCGGCATGATCGTCGGTGTGATCGTCGCGATCGCGGTGATCGCGGGGGCGGCCTGGCTCGCCCTGAGCTGAGTCGTCGGCCGGGTCATCGACCGCCGCTTCCGGCCCCCTGCCCCCGGGTGTCTGAGGACGAGGGCGAGGGGGACGGCGACGGTGAGGGCGACTGCGAGGGTGACGGTGTCGCGTCCGACCAACTGGCCGTGGCGTCCCGCGTCTCCACCCGCATGCCCGGCGGCACCCGCCACTCGTCCACGCACACCGTCCACACGCCGTCCACCGACCTGCCCGGGTCGATCGGCGCGGGCAGTGCCTGCGTGGAGGCGACCGTCGCCCAGTCGAGGCCGAGCAGGTCGACGATGTGGGTGCCGAAGGTGATGGTGCCCGAGGTGACCGGGCGGCTGCCTGCGTTGGCGAGGGTGACGGTGACCTGTTCGCACCACCGCCGTCCTTCGGCGTCCGGCGTGCGCCGCGGTGTGCCGACGCGGAGGTCCGCCGACTGCGCGGGCGGCGACTGGCCGCCGGGTGAGGGCGAGGGGTCCGCGGGGCGCGTGGGCGGGGTGCCGGGGAGCTGTGGTCCACCGGAGGATCCGGGGCCGGGGCGCGGCTCGACGGGTGGGGAGCCGCTGCCCGTACCGCCGGGGCGCTGCCCGGGGGCGGGAGCCGGATCGGAGGGCCCTGCCGAGATCGTCGGGGGCCTCGCGGGAATCGGACTCGCAGGAGTCGAGGGAATCGAGGGACCCGTCGTGCGGGTCGAGGGGCCCGGAGGGGCGGTCGGGGGCGGTGTGGTTCTCCCGCCGTCCAGCGGAAGCAGTTCCACCCGGCCCTTGGGCGGGACGGTGCCGTCGACGGACCGGGACGAGCCGGGTCCGGCGGCCCCCGTCGCGACATAGGCGTCACGGCCGCTGCCACCGCATCCGGAGAGCAGTGCCCCCAGGGCGAGCGCGGCGGCCCCGGCGGAAGCGGAGGCGGAGACTAGCGTCTTCCGTCGCATCGCCCCAGTGTGGCTGACGCAGCGTCAGGTGTATATATCGGCGGCCGGGTCCCCCGTTGATCCAGACCCGGGCCGGCGGGCGGGTGCGCCCTCGGTCCGCGCGGTCAGTCCGCGATCAGTCCTTCCCGGAGCTGTGACAACGTCCGTGTCAGCAGCCGGGAGACGTGCATCTGGGAGATGCCGACCTCCTCGCCGATCTGCGACTGCGTCATGTTGGCGAAGAACCGCAGCATGATGATCTGCCGCTCCCGCGGGGGCAGCTTGGCCAGCAGGGGCTTGAGGGACTCGCGGTACTCGACGCCCTCCAGCGCGGTGTCCTCGTAGCCCAGCCGGTCGGCCAGCGAGCCCTCGCCGCCGTCGTCCTCCGGGGAGGGCGAGTCCAGCGAGCTGGCCGTGTAGGCGTTGCCGACCGCCAGGCCGTCGACCACGTCCTCCTCGGAGACGCCGAGGCACAGGGCCAGTTCGGGGACGGTCGGGGAGCGGTCCAGCTTCTGGGCGAGCTCGTCGCTGGCCTTGGTCAGGGCCAGCCGGAGCTCCTGCAGCCGGCGCGGCACGCGCACGGACCAACTGGTGTCCCTGAAGAACCGCTTGATCTCGCCGACGACGGTCGGCATCGCGAAGGTCGGGAACTCCACCCCTCGTTCGCAGTCGAAACGGTCGATCGCCTTGATCAGGCCGATGGTGCCGACCTGGACGATGTCCTCCATGGGCTCGTTGCGGCTGCGGAAGCGGGCCGCGGCGTAGCGCACGAGGGGGAGATTGAGCTCGATGAGGGTGTCGCGGACGTAGGTGCGCTCCGCGCTGTCCCGGTCGAGCGTGGCCAGCCGCAGGAACAACGAGCGGGAGAGGGTGCGGGTGTCGATGGCTTCGCAGTCGTCGAGCACGGCGTGCGGTGCGTCGTTGGCGAGCACCTTCGCGCTGCCCAGGTCTACGGACATGCCACCCCCTTGAGGTCGCGGACGGGTCACAGCAACTCCCTCGGGCGAGGGTCAGCCTCCACCTGAATACCGGAGGCCGGGCTGTGGCAAACGCAGTTCCAGCAGAATGTCACATGTCGGCAACACGCTGTAGCGTCAAGTCGACATATCTGCCCACTGACCTCGGGGCCGTCCAGCGGGCTTTCACCCGTAAGGATTACGCGTCGATTCGATTTGCGGAACGCAGTCGGGCGAAGCTCCGGGAGAGCAGCCGGGACACGTGCATCTGGGATACGCCCAGCTCGGCGCTGATCTGTGACTGTGTCAGGTTGCTGTAGTAGCGCAGGAGCAGAATGCGCTGCTCGCGCTCCGGCAGTTGGACGAGCAGATGGCGCACGAGGTCCCGGTGTTCGACCCCGGCCAGCGCCGGGTCCTCGTAGCCGAGCCGGTCCAGCAGGCCGGGCAGGCCGTCGCCCTCCTGCGCGGCCTCCAGCGAGGTGGCGTGGTACGAGCGGCCGGCCTCGATGCAGGCCAGCACCTCGTCCTCGGGGATGCGCAGCCGCTCGGCGATCTCGGCGGTGGTGGGCGTCCGTCCGTGCAGCACCGTCAGGTCCTCGCTCGCGCCGTTGACCTGTACCCAGAGCTCGTGCAGGCGACGGGGGACGTGCACGGTGCGGACGTTGTCGCGGAAGTAGCGCTTGATCTCGCCGACCACGGTGGGCATCGCGAAGGTCGGGAACTGCACCCCGCGGTCGGGGTCGAACCGGTCGATGGCGTTGATCAGGCCGATGGTGCCGACCTGGACGACGTCCTCCATGGGCTCGTTGCGGCTGCGGAAGCGCGCCGCGGCGTAGCGGACCAGGGGGAGGTTGGCCTCGATGAGGGCGGCCCGTACGCGTGTGTGCTCGGGCGTGCCGGACTGCAGGGTGACGAACTCCTTGAAGAGCACCTGGGTGAGCGCCCTGGCGTCCGCGCCGCGGCTCCTGGGCCGGCCCTCGGGGTCGCCGTCACCGTCGGCACCGTCGGCGGTGTCGGCGGTGTCGGCGGTGTCGGGGGGCGGGGCCGCGAGGTCCTCCGAGCCCTCGTCACGGGCTTCGGAGGCGGTTGTGCGGGCCTGTGCCGAGGGGGGCGGCTGATCGCGCTGGAGGGGGGCTTCGGGGACGGTACGGGCCGACACGGTCACGCCACCCTTCACGGTCAACTCATCCGGCAAAAGCGGTCATAGCATCACAAGACATGCGCAATGTCGCAAGCACCGCATGGCGTCGTGTTGGGTGCAAAAAGACCCCCTCGTCAGGGGTGACGAGGGGGTCTGCGCACCGTGTGGGCACGGGGTCCCGGCGGGTCGGCCGGGGTGGGCTCAGAACGTGTAGTCGGCGATCACCCATGTGGCGAATTCGCGCCACTGCGCGACGCCCGCCTGGTGGGCCGGGTGGTCCAGGTAGCGCTGGAGCGCCTCGGCGTCGTCGACGGCGGAGTTGATGGCGAAGTCGTAGGCGATCGGGCGGTCCGAGAGGTTCCAGCCGCACTCCCAGAACCGCAGCTCGGGGATGAGCTTGCCGAGCTCCTCGAACGCCTGGACGCCGGCGGCGACGCGCGGGTCGTTCCGGTCGACGCCGTCGTTGAGCTTGAACAGGACGAGGTGACGGATCACGGTTCTGCCCTTACTTGATCAGCTGGGTCATAAACTCGCCGACGCTCTTGGCGGCGTCCGAGATGCCCTCGAACCCTATCTGTACGAGTTCGGCCGACCGCGCCGGGGAGTGGATGATCGTGTATGCCACAAAGACGACGACGGCCCAGAGCGCGATCTTCTTCGCTTGTGCCACGACCCACAGCCTCCCCTGCTGTCCCTGTAATCGCGAGAGTCTAACCGTACGTATGGTCGAAATGCTGGAACAGGTGAACGGCGCGCGGCGGTCGAGGTCCCTGACGAGGCGGTTCCTCACGGCACTTTTAAGGACCAAAGGCCCGGTCGGCCGGGCCCTTCGCCCACCGGTCGCGCTCCGTCGGGGGCGGAGGATGGGGGTGCGCCCCCGGATCTGGCAGGAATCCGGCGGGCCAGGGACATGACCTCACTGCGGGGTCCGGGCCGCGTCATCCCCCCGACTTGCGGCCCGGGCTTGGAGGTCGTGTCCTCGCCGGGGGAAGCGGCTCTCCCCCCGATGCCGCTTCCCCCGACCTCTCCTCTTTTTCTTTCGCCCTCCGATGCCGTCACGTTCCTGCGACGTAGGTGAGAAGCACGTACTGCCGGGGCACCAGAAAGGCATACGGCATATGCGGGCAGAGGGAGGTCGGTGAGGGGCGACATGGGCGTGGACGAACCCGCCTTCGCCATGCGGGAGCGCGTGGCTTACGGCGCCGTCATCATTGAACTGCACGGCGAAATCGACATCTTGGCGGACCAGGTCCTCTGTCAGCGCGTGGACGCCCTGACGGAACGTTTCCGGGCCGACATCGTCATCGACCTCCGCCGCGTCACCTTCCTCGACGCGAGCGGCCTGCGCCTCCTGTTGAGGGCGCGTCGGAGACTGCTCGCCCGTGGCGGCCGGCTGCGGATCGTGCGGGCCGAGCCGCGCGTGGCGAAGGTGATCCGGCTCGCGGGTCTCGAATCGGCCTTCACTTTCGTCGACGACCTGCCGACCGGCTGGCCGGAGGACGGCAGCGTCCCGGCGTAGGAACGGCCGGAAATCCCAGGCCGGCCGGGCGGGCTGAGATCGGCCCGTCCGGCGGTTGAGGACGCTCCCGGAGGGAGCTGGGGGTCCGGGCGGTCTCCCCCGGTTCGGGAAGGCCCGCCTTCGTGGAGGGTTACTTCGCCGGGACGGCGGTCTTCGGGGCCGTGGCCGGAACGGCCGTGGAGGCGGCGGCCTTCACGGCCCGGTGGATGCCGAAGGCGCTCAGCAACGCGCAAGCGACCAGCGCCGCCACCGCCCACCCCAGAGCCGACTGCAGCCCGGAGGTGAACGTGTCGGACTTGGCGTCGCCGACGATCAGGCCCATGATCGCGACACCGATCAGACCGCCCAGCTGGCGCGAGGCGTTGAGGACGCCGGAGGCGATGCCGATGTTGCCGGAGTCGACCGCGGAGAGCATCGCGTTGGTCATGGTCGGGACGACCAGGCCGATGCCGAAGCCCGCCACCAGGAACTGGGCGACGATCGCGTGGTACGAGCCGGAGTGCACGGCCGTGAGGGTGCCGAGGTAGCCCAGCGCGGCCAGCGAGCTGCCGGTGACGAGGACGGCGCGGGCACCGTACTTCTTGGCGAGCGGGCCGCAGGCCAGGTTGGCGATCATGATCGTGACGGTCATCGGGAGGAACGCGAGACCGGCGACGATCGGCGAGTACTTCCAGGCGGACTGGAAGAACAGGCTGAAGACGAAGATCAGGCCGTAGAAGGCGAAGTTGACGAGGAAACCGATGAGCGAGGTCGAGGCGAACGCCTTGCGGCTGAAGAGGTGCAGCGGCAGCATCGGGGCACTGCTGCGCTTCTCCGCGGTGATGAAGGCGATGGCCGCGACGACGAAGACCACCAGGGACGTGACGACGAAGGCGGAGCCCCAGCCCTGGCTGTTGGCCTCGATGACGGCGGCGGTGAAGGTGCTGAGGGCGATGACGGCCAGCGCCTGACCGAGCAGGTCGAAGGAGCGGCGCGGGGCGTTCGCGTCCCGGACGGTGCCGGGGGCGTTGGCCTGGGTCAGCCAGATGCCGGCGACCGCGATCGGGACGTTCACGAAGAAGATCGACCGCCAGCCGAGCTGGTCGATGAGGATGCCGCCGACCACGGGACCGAGGGCGAGGGTGAGACCGCCGGCGGCGGCCCACAGGCTCACGGCCTTGGCGCGCTCGGTGGCGTCGGGGAACGACTTGTTCACGATCGACAGCGAGGACGGGACGATCATCGCCGCGCCCAGGCCCTGGATCACCCGGGAGACGATCAGCGCGACCAGTGTGGTGGAGGCGCCGCAGGCGAAGGACGCCACGGCGAAGAGCGCGAAGCCCACCTGGTAGATCCGCTTCGGGTCGAAGCGGTCGCCCAGCGAACCGGTGGACAGCAGGAACGCGGCGAAGGTGAGGGTGTAGCCGTTGATCACCCACTCCAGCCCGGAGAGGCTGCCGCCGAAGTCCTTGCTCAGGGCGTCGGTGGCGACGTTGACCACGCTGACATCGAGGATGACGACGACGACCCCGAGGCAGGCCGCGAGCAGCGACAGCTTCCTTTGCGCGGTACCGGGTTCACTCTGGGGCATGCCTGTTCCTAGGGTCGGAAAGGGTGAGGGAAGTCGGGGCCGACGGGGAGCCGGAGGCGCATGACTCGAATAGACTGTTCGACGCGAGGCGAACAAGTAGACTGTACGCAGAACATCGAACACTTTGCAATCGCTCGTCAGGAAGGCCGTTATGACCAGGGAAAACGTCGCGGCGTCGGCGCCGCATCGCACGCCACCGGAGCACGTCCATCCCCGGGACGTGGCCTTGGAGGCCGCGCTGGCCGCACTCTCGGACCCCGTACGGCTCATGCTCGTACGGGAGTTGGCGGGCAGCGAGGACTGGGAGCGCACCTGCGGCAGCTTCGATGTGCCGGTCCGCAAGGCCGCGCTGAGCCATCACTTCGCGGTGCTGCGCTCCGCGGGGCTCATCGAGCAGCGCGACGCGGGCGCCAAGAGGATCAACCGGCTGCGCCGGACCGAGTTCGAGGAGCGCTTCCCGGGACTGCTGGACCTCGTCCTGCGGGAAGAGCGGGGATAGCGGTAGCAGCGGGAAGAGCGGGCTCAGCGATGGACGGCGCCGTCCCAGGTGATGGTGTTGGTCAGGGTGACGCCGTGGCTGGTGACGTCGATGGTGAGCCGGTCGCCGTGCTCGATCCGGAAGCCCGCGTGGAAGCTGCTGCGGTCGGCGCCGATGAAGACGTAGTGCACCCGGCCGGGGTGGTGCAGCGCCGGGTAGGAGAAGAGGTGCTCCGTCATGCCGTCGAGCCGGTAGGCGAGGGCGTCGGTGCCGGTGGTGAAGCCGCCCTCCCAGGCGGTCGTTCCGTCGCGCTCGACCGACACCTTGCCGGTCACGGAGCGCGGCGGCTCACCGGTGAAGAACCAGGGGGAGACGGCCGCGTCGCACAGCTTGGCGTACGAGAGGTGGCCGTTGTTCCGCTTGAACCGCCCGATGTCGGTGAGGTCGTTGCCGAAGGTGTGGCCCACGTAGCGGGGGGTGCCCCGCTCGTCGTCGACGTAGATCAGGACGACCTCCGCCTCCTCGCACACGGCGACGGCCGCGGCGGGGACGGTCAGGTCGTCACCGGTGACCCGGAGGGAGGTGCCGAGGCCCTTGAAGAACCAGTTGGGCTGCGGGCGTTCGCCGTCCGCCCCGGCCTCGTCGGACACCTTGACGTTGTGGGTCTGCATAAACCCGCTGACCAGTGCGTTTCCCAACTCGGCGGGGAGCAGCGGGGGCAGGTGGCGTATCTCGTGGCGGCGGTCCGCGGGCACGGTGACGGCAGGTCCGCCGGCCTTGACGGCGTCGGCGAACGCGGCGGCGTCGTAGCCGGCGGCCGCGAGCGCCGCGCCGTGGTCGTCACCCGCGCGGTAGAGGTGCAGCGGTGCTCCGTCGGCGGGCTCGTCGAAGCCGATGAGCCGCTCGCCCTGGTACGTGCATGCGAAGAACTGTGTCACGGCGGAACGCCCTCCAAGGATGTCGTGAACTCCCGTGGGAGCCGGTGGGGTCGGTGGTTCCGGAGCCGGGGGTTCCCGCCCGCCCCCGGGTTTTTGCGGCCGACTATTCCATGAGGATCTCGACGAGGGCAGGCCTGCCGTTGGTCTTGATGAATTCGACGGCCTCGCGGACGGTCGGGGCCCTCGCCCTCCGCGTCAGCCGGTCCGGTCGTCGGGGCTGCCGGGCCGCCCTGCGGTGGACACGAGCCGACGACCCGGCTCACCATGATGGAGGGGGTTGCGGCGCCTGGAAGGGGTGCGGCGGTCGCCGGGGGTTTGCTAGCTTGATATTCGGCTGGAGATTGTTGGGCGTCGGTCCCCACCTGGTTTGGGGATCGGCGGGTCACCGGCCGAGCAAGAAGGTCCCGCCACGGACTGCTAATCCGCGACGAGGGCCCTACCGGAAACGGCCTACCCGTCGGTCCCCACCGTTACTGGGGATCGCCGGGTCACCAGCCGCACAAGAGGGGCCCCCGCCACGGACGGCTAATCCGCGACGAGGGCCCTACCGGAAACGGCCTACCCGTCGGTCCCCACCGGATATGGGGATCGCCGGGTCACCGGCCGCACAACCACCTCCCGAATTCGCGGATCACCGCGGCGATCCGTGCGTGAAGCGGCTTCTTCCGGTGACGCCCCATCGGCGCCTCCCTCCGGACGCGCCGCCGAAGGTCCCGGCTCGGCGGCTCTCCTTTGGTTCGGGCCGGGCCCCGATGGCGTGGGGCCCGGACGTCGAAATCCATGGAGGGAGGCGCACCAGGTGCGCCACCGGTCACAATAGCGGTGTTTGGACCACGAGTTGGGTGAATCTATGGCTTCCCCGTCACGATCGGCTGCCAGAAGCCGCAGTGGTGGTCCGTCCCGAAGGCGTTGGTCGTGATGCTTCCCGTGGGGCGCAGGGAGAGGTAGCTGTCCGTGGGGTTGCGGTACGGGTACCAGTGGGCGCGGCCCTTGCCGTTCGGGTCGAGGGTGGAGACGAAAGAGCTCCAGTAGGCGATCATCCGTTCCGAGAGCTTCCGCTGTTTCTCGGTGAAGGTGACGCCGGGGAAGTCGAAGAGGTAGGGCAGTTCGGTCGCGTGTGCGGCGCGTACGTCCTTCGCGCCGAAGAGTCGTTGGACGCCCGACCACGCGACGGGGGACGGGTCGGCGAACTCGTAGGCGTACAGCGGCATGTGCGGTGAGAACGCGCGGTTCATATGGCGGGCCCGGCAGGCGTAGTCGCCGTCGGTGACGGCGTGCCCGTAGGCGAGTCCGGTGTCGCCGTCGTGGCTGCCCGCCGGGTACGCGCGGGCCGCGGCCGCGGCCTTGGCGCCGTACCGGGCCTCCAGGCCCGGCACGAAGTCCTGCGGGAGGACCTTCCCGGCCAGTCCGTACGTGACCTCGTCGTGGTTGGTGCCGCTGAGGACGGGCACCTTGACGGCCGGGGCGCCGATGGCGGGGCCGGGCAGCAGGCCCGTGCCGTACGACAGTGTGGTCACCGGGGCGGCGGGGGCGGCCGGGAGCGGGGAGACGCTCCTGCCGCCCCGTTTCGGCGGGCCGACCAGGGCGCTCGCGGGCAGGGTGCGCAGGCAGTCGGCGGCTGTGGCCTCGACGAAGCAGCCGAGCGACGCGGCGAAGACCGTACCGGCCTCCTCGGCGGCGCCGACCTCCCGGCCGCCGCCGCACGGGCCGCTCTCCAGGATCGCGGCACGGAACAGGCCGTGGGAAGCGGGGGAGTTGAGCAGCGCGCAGACGGACGCCGCGCCCGCCGAGGCGCCCGCGACGGTCACCTTGGCCGGGTCGCCGCCGAACGCGGCGACGTTGTCCTTCACCCAGCGCAGCGCCGCCTGCTGGTCCATGAGGCCGTAGTTCCCGGCCTCCCTGCTGCCGTTCGCGAGCGCGGGGTGGGCCAGATAACCGAGGGCGCCCAGCCGGTAGTTGATGGTGACGACGACGATGCCGCCCCGTGTGGCGAGCCGCTGCGCGGGATACGCGTCGCCGCTGCCCCAGCTCAGGGAGCCGCCGTGGAGCCACACCATGACCGGTGGCCGCTCCCCGGCGCGCCGTTCCGGTGCCCATACGTTCAGGAAGAGGCAGTCCTCCCGGCCCGTGACGGCCGCTCCCGCCACCCCCGGCTGGGGGCACGGCGAGCCCGGTACGGTCGCGTCCCGGACGCCCTGCCACGCGGCGGGCCGCTCCGGGGCCCGCCACCGGCGTTCGCCGGTGGGCGGCGCGGCGTACGGGATGCCCTGGAACAGCCGGTAGCCGTCGCGGAGCGACCCGCGCAGCCGTCCCGATCCCACGGTCACGACATGCCCGTCGTCGTCCGTGCCGGCCTCGTCCCCCGGCGGGGCGCAGCCCGCGACAACCGTCACCAGCATGCCCGCCGTAGCGAGCAGCCGGACGAACCTCGACCTCGCCGGTGGCGGCACGGTGCCTCCTGAGAGACGTCACACGGAGTCGGCGGAACCCATGGATGTCACCGTATGCGAGGCATGCGCGGGGCGCCCCCCGGGCGCTGCCGCTCGGGTGCCGGGCCGGTCACCGGGAGGTGCCGGACCCCAGCGACGGCAGGTAGCGCGGTGCCCGCCAGGCGTTCAGCCGGTGCTCCACCGCGCCTCCCAGGGACAGGAGCGCGGTGTCCCGGTGGTCGCCGGTCATCAGGAGCAGGCCGACGGGCAGCCCGTCCACCGATCCGGCGGGGACCGACAACGACGGGTACCCGGCCACGGCCGCGGGGGTGGAGGACGGGATCACGTCGTTGTCGCCCCGTGCGCAGTCGGTCGTCCAGGCGGGCGGGTTCGTCGGCGCGGCGATGGCGTCCAGCCGGTGGGCGGCCATGGTCTCGTCCAGGGAGCGCCGGGAGAGGTCCTTCAGCTCGGCGCGTCCGGCCCGGTATCCGGGGTCGGTGACGGGGGGTGCGGCGAGGGCCTGTTCGAACAGCTCCTGACCGGCGAAGCAGGTCCGCTCCGCGGGGTGGGTGCGGTTGAACCCGATCAGCTCGGCCAGGTTCCGGGGCCCGTGGCGGGTGGCGAGGTAGGCGTCGATGTCCCGGTGGAACTCGCTGAGCAGCGCCGGGAATTCGAGTTCGGCGAGCCGCTTCTGGTACGGGGGCGTCACCTCGACGACCTCGGCTCCCGCGGTGCGCAGTTTCTCCGCCGTACGGGTCATCAGGGCGTCCACCTCGGGGCCGAGCGCAGGCAGCCGCCACAGGCCGATCCGTTTGCCGCGCAGGCCGCCTGGGCGTGGGGTGTCGCCGCCGCTGATCACCGCGAAGGTGAGCGCGGCGTCGGTGACGTTACGGGCCAGGGGTCCCGCGGTGTCCTGCTCGGCGGAGATCGGCACCACACCGGCCTGGGCGACCCGCCCGAGACCGGGCTTGAGGCCGACCACCCCGTTCATCCCGGCCGGGCACACGATGGAGCCGTCCGTCTCGGTGCCGATCGCCACCTGCGACAGCGACGCGGCGAGCGCGGCGGCCGAACCGGAGGACGACCCGCACGGATTCCGGTCCAGCACGTACGGGTTGCGGGTCTGTCCGCCCACCGCCGACCACCCTGATGTCGGCTTCGCCGCCCGGAAGTTGGCCCACTCGGACAGGTTCGTCTTGCCGAGTATCACCGCCCCCGCCTCCCGCAGCCGGGTCACCAGGGCGGCGTCGGTGTCCGGCGGGCTGCCGGCCAGTGCCGTCGACCCGGCCGTCGTCGGCATGTCGCGGGTGTTCACGTTGTCCTTGAGCAGGACGGGGATACCGTCGAGCGGGCCACGGGAGCGGCCGTGCCGATGCCTGGCGTCGCTGGCGGCCGCCTGGCGCGGGGCGGTCGGGTCGGTGCGCAGCACCGCGTGGATCCGGGGGTCGACGGTCCTGATCCGCCACAGGTAGGCGGAGACCAGCGCCGACGAGGTCAGCGAACCGTCCGCCATGCGCGCCTGCAACTCCGGGATCGTCACCGTGTCGAGATCGACCCCCGACCCCGGCGGCGCACCGCCGGGGTTGGTTCCGGCGCCGGTTCCGGCGGCTTCCGCACGCGGATCCGGCGCACCTGTCAGAAGGGACCCCGCGGCCAGGGCGGCGATCAGCGCGACAACGCTTCTCTTCCTCATGGGGGGTAGCGGACTACAGGCGGCCGAGGCGGCACAAGGGGGCGGCGAGGCGCCTTCAACTGGCGGGTGTGCACATGCGATTGGGTGAAGAGGTCCCTCAAAGGCCCATCCGAGCCGATAGGGTTCGGGCAGTGACACCCAGACGTGCTGGTCCGGGATGCTCGCGACAGGTCGGTCACCCCTGCGGTGAGTCCGACTGGGGCGCGGCCCTCGGCACGCCGGGACCGGCCGCGCCCATGGCCGGGCTCTCCGAAATCCGGGAGCTCGACCATCGTGGGCTACGCCCACCCGGAAGAACGGCGCGACGATGGGTCGTCACCGTAAGAAGACGAACGACTGTGCCCTCCTCAGGGCCGGTCTCCGCTGGGCGCTCCGCCTGGTGATCGCCGTTGTTTCGGCGATCGCGAGTGCGGTTGTCCGGTGGTGGCTGGAGGTGAGGCACAAGCTGTAGCCCCCGCCGGGAAGGACCTGGCGGGGACAACGGCAGTTGTTCCTCTTCGGGGTCCGTCATCACGCCCTTGACGGCGGACTCCGCACCCGTATCGCAGGGTGCGGTTCCACCGTAGCGCACCGGGCAGTGCGCAGTCCGGTGCGCACATCGTCCGCCAGAGGCCAGGGGCGGCAGAAGGCCGCGTGCTCACAGGAGGCCGCAGGCACCCAGTACGGCCGCCACCGTCGCCTTGCCGCCCGCCACCGCCGACGGCAAGGCGCTCGGCACGATGTGCCCCGCCGAAGGGTCGAACTCGCCCATGATGACGCCCGCGTGGTCGCTCACCGGCTCCTCCAGGTCCACCGGCCAGCCGTGGCCGTTGAGGGCGGCCGCGAACTCGCGGGAGTAGCGGACGTCCATCGGGACGTCCTCCGTGCCGTGCACCAGCCGTACCGGTACCGGGGCGGCGAGCCGTGCCGCCAGGTCGTCGAGCGGGGCCGAACCCGTGGTGCGGGCGGGCCAGTCGTAGCGGCCCGCGATGCCGACGACGGCGTGGGGGCGCCAGCCGTCGAAGAGGTCGGGCCGGGTCGCCAGGCCCACCGCCGCGCCCGCGCCCCCGGACCAGCCCGCGACGACGAGGGGGCTGCCGACGGCCTCCCGGCGTGCGTGCTCCAGGGAGGCCAGCAGGTGCGCCCGGCCGCGGTCCGGCTCGTCGGAACGCCAGTCCGGCACCAGTACGACGGCACCGGCCGAGGAGATCGCCTCGGCCACGGGCCGGAGGACCGCTCGTTCGTCCGGGCCGACGCCGTGCCAGAACAGCACGGTGGGGTGGGGGCCCGCGGTGCCGGGGCGGTGGATGTCGACGGCCTGGCCGTTCGGCAGGCGACGGGACTCGGGGGTCACGGGTGGCTCCTTGCTCTGATCGGTCCGTAGGGCGTCATGCGGCGGAAAGTCCGTCGTGCCGTTCCGGCACGGGGATGCCCGCGTCGTCCAGCAGGCCGGCGCGGGCGATGAGATAGCCGAGCTGGGCGCGGCCCCGGCTGCCCAGCATGTCGGCGGCCTTCTTGACGTGGGCGGACACCGCCCGGGTGCTGATGACCCCGGACGACGAGTTCGAGCACCGCCCGCCGGGTCGCGTGGGTGAGCACCTCGGAGCCGCGCAGGCCCTGCACATTGCTCTCCTCCTGCATGGGTTTCGCGCGTTCCCATACGTACTCGAAGTGTTTCAGCAGGTACTGGACGATACCCGGGTCCTGGATCACGAGGGCGGCCGTGCGGCGCGACTGGTGACCGGGGATGAAGGCGATCTTCCGATCGCTCTGGCAGCGCACCCGGGGCGAGGCGGAGGAGGACGCCGCGGGCACCGCGCTCTACGCGCAGGTGGTGCCGCAGGCCGGCTATGTGATGCCGAAGGTCGGCGGCTACGAGCACGTGGGCGCCCGGTTCCGTTTCCGGGGCGGCACAACACGCGAGGTGGAGAAGTCCATTCTGGCCACTGCCGACCAATTCGCCCTGGAATGCACTGAGGTTGAATGAGCGGGTCGCACGGGTGACCGGGGACTTCCGTCACCGGCCCGGGAAAGGAACTGCATGATCAGCCTGCACGCGTTCATCGGCATGGCGGCCGTCGCCCTCGGTATGGTCCTCACCCCCGGCCCCAACATGATGTACCTGGTGTCGAGATCGGTGACCCAGGGGCGCAAGGCCGGAATGGTCTCCCTGCTGGGCGTCGCCGCCGGGTTCCTCGTCTATCTCCTGGCCGCGATCGCGGGCATCGCCACCCTCTTCAGCCTGGTGCCCGCCGTCTACACCACGGTCAAGCTGGCGGGCGCCGTCTACCTCGCCTACCTGGCCTGGAACGCCCTCAGGCCCGGCGGGGTCTCCGCCTTCGCCCCCAAGCCCCTGCCGCCGGACCCGCCGCGCAAGCTCTTCACCATGGGGCTGGTCACCAACCTCCTCAACCCCAAGATCGCCATCCTCTACATCTCGGTGCTGCCGCAGTTCGTCGACCCCGGCAAGGGCCATGTGCCGCTGCAGAGCCTGCTCCTCGGGCTCACCCAGATCGGCATCGCGATCACGGTCAACGGGCTGATCGCCCTGACCGCCGGCTCGATCGCCGGGTTTCTCAAGCAGCGCCCGCGGTGGCTGCGGATGCAGCGCTATGTGATGGGCACGATGCTCGCGGGCATCTCCATACGCGTCGCCACCACCTGAAGTCCCGCCGCCCGCACGGCAGTAGCGCCGTGCGGGCGCGCCCTTCCTGCCTTTCTATCCGTTTGCACTACGGCCAGCGGAGACAACCGATGTTTCGCGTAACGTGGAGTGGGCGGTGTCCACCCCCAGCCGCGTCGCCGTCCCGTGGCTGCCGGAGCTGCGCGCGCTGACCGTACGGCTCCTCGACGCCGTCGGGCTCATCGAGGGGCCCTCGCACAGCGAGTTCGTCCTCACCCCGGACGGCCCGCGCGTGCTGGAGTCGCACGCGCGCCTCGGCGGGCACGCCCTGCCGGAGCTGGTGCGCCGCGCCTTCGGCCTCGACCTGGCCCGCATGATGCTGACCGTGCCGCCGTGCTCCGGCCGTCAGGCGGCGGAAGCCACGTAGGACGCGGAACGCGAGGAGACCACGCGGTAGGTGTTGGCCGCGGACGACACCGTCATGGCGCGGGCCCGGTCCCGGGACGCGCGGATGTCGAGCGGCCACTGCTCCTCGGGCACCTTGTGGAACCCCCAGTAGGCGTCCTCGCTGTCCCACTGCGCGTAGTTGACGACGAACGTGCCGTCCAGGCCGCGCAGCACGCTGTGGGTGCGGTACCCCTGCAACAGGTCGACCCACTCGTCGCGCGGACGGGTCAGCTCCGCGATGAGCTCACCCTGGTTCTCCGGTGCCACGCCCATGACCGCGATCCCCGTGAAGTCGTCCCGCGACGGGGACAGTTCGACGCGTTCGTCGTCGGGAGAGGCGTTCTGGGACGAGACCACCTTCCCCGTCAGCAGAGTGGCGCCGGTGATCAGCCCGCGCAGAGCCGGCTGCGACTCCCACCGGCGGGCGGCGGTGGCGTAGTGCGCCTCCATCTCCTCGGCGCTGCTCCACTGGGTGAAGTCGGCCGCGCCGGGGCGGCCGATGCCGGCGTGGACGGTGGAGGAGACCCAGCCGGGGGAGTCCGTGGCGCCGGTGCCCTCCCGCAGGGCCGCGACCAAACGCTCTTGATCGTCCCGGGTTTCGGTGGTGAACAGCTCGATGGCGGTGAAGTGACCGTTGCCGGGGTTGATGAGGACCATGATTCCCTTTCCGGGTGCGATTCCGTCCGGACGGACGGCCGTTCGGTGGTGCGGTGACACGGTCCGTTCAGGCGGCGCAGGCAGGCAGGGCGCCGTGGAAGGTGACCATGTCCGAGAACAGTTCCTCGATGTCGAGACGGTGGCCGGGCACGGCGCCCCGGGCCTCGGCGAAGGCGCGATGGAGGTTGGGCACCAGACGCTCGCTGTCCAGCAGCGCGGCGAACTCGCCCAGGTCCGCCTCCCGCGCCGTGCCGAGCGGGGAAAGACCGGCGGCCAGCCCCTGAGCGGCCAGCCCCTGGACCCACCGCAGGTACGCGGCGGTGGTGTCGAGGAGTTCGGGGCCGCCGACCGGGCCGTGTCCGGGGACGACGACCCGGGGCGCCAGGCCCCGCAGCTTCTCGATGACGTCGAGCGAGCCCGCGAGCGAGCCGGTGAGACAGAACGGCGTGGCACCGGACATCACGATGTCCCCGGTGAACAGCACGCGCTGCTCCGGCAGCCAGACCACCGTGTCGTTCGTGGTGTGGGCGACGCCGAGGTGCATCAGCTCCGCCGTCACGTCCCCGAGGTGGAGCGTGACCGGGTCGCGGAAGGTCAGGCCGGGCAGCTCGACGGCGATGTCGCCCCAGCAGACGTCGGGCCAGAGGCCGGTCAGGTGCAGCCCCGCCAGGTCCATCTCGGCGCGCGTGGCCTCGTGCGCCACGACGACCGCG
This sequence comes from Streptomyces sp. NPDC002537, assembly GCF_053594975.1. Classification (NCBI taxonomy): domain Bacteria; kingdom Bacillati; phylum Actinomycetota; class Actinomycetes; order Kitasatosporales; family Streptomycetaceae; genus Streptomyces; species Streptomyces sp. NPDC002537. The sequence goes on along the minus strand of NZ_JBSFWT010000075.1, from coordinate 15,850 downwards.
TGCTCGGCGAAGAGCCGGTTGCCGAAGGTGTGGTCGCCGTGCGGATGGGTGTTGACCACGTAGCGGGGCGCGTGCGGGGTCACGCCGCGGACCGCCTCCCGCAGGGCCTCGGCGCGGGCGTACGTGGCCGCCGTGTCGATGAGCGCGGGCCGGTCGCCGGCGGTGATGAGACCCGCGTTGTTGAGGCACCAGCCGCCGTCGGGCTGGATGTAGGCATGGACGTCCTCCGCCACTTCGTGCAGGCGCGCGGCTGAAGGGGAGAGATCGGGCACGTAGGTCTCCTGGGTGCGAAGGCGACTGCCGTGGCAGGCCCTCATGGTGTGTGCGCCAGTGCCGGGACGGCGGCGGGCCGGGTGAAGGCGCGGTGGTAGTAGACCATCGGCTCGGCGGTGCCCACGTGGACGGACTCCACCCGGCCGATCAGGATGCTGTGGTCGCCGCCGTCCAGGACGTCGTGCAGGGCGCAGTCGAGCCGGGCCGTCGCATCGGGCAGTCCGGGCAGGCCGGACTCGCACGGTTCCATCGGACCGCCGCCGAACTTGTCGTGCCCGGACCGGGCGAAGCGGCCCGCGACGGCGGCGTGCTCCGGTGTCAGGACGTTGACCAGGAACCGCTCCGCCGAGACGAACGCGTCGTGGCAGGAGGCCGACTTGGCCGGGCAGACGAGAACCAGCGGCGGGTCCAGTGACAGCGAGGTGAAGGAGCTGGCGGTGAAGCCCCAGCGGCGTCCGGCCGGGTCCACCGTGGTGACGATGGTGACCGGGGCGGGTACACGCGCCATGGCGTCGGTGAACTCGGCGGGGTCGATGGTGGGCAACGGTCCTCCTGACTGTGGGATGGGCGAAGCGGCTGCCGCGGCCTCGGCGCGGGCCCCGGCCGCGCGCCGCCGGGACGGTCGGCGTCCGGGGCGGGGCCCGGCGTCAGGCGGCGGAGCGGACCACCATGGCGGAGTTGAAGCCGCCCCGGCCCCGGGCGAGGACCAGCGCCGTGCGCAGCTCGGCGGGCCGTGCCTCGGTGACCAGCGCCACCGGGCAGTCCGCGGCCGTTCCGGTCACGTTGCGGGTCGGGGGGATGACCTGGTCGCGCAGGGCGAGCAGCGCGGCGGCCAGGTCCAGGGACGCCCCGCCCGCCGCGAGCCGCCCGGTCATGGTCTTGGGCGCCGTCACGGGGACGCCGTGCGCACCGAAGATGCCCGCGATGGCCTCCGCCTCCGTCCGGTCGGCCGCGCGCTCCCCGGCCGCGTCGGCGAACACCACGTCGACCTCCTGCGGGCTCACTCCCGCGTTGTCCAGGGCGAGTTCGGCGGCGGCGCGCAGCCGGCTGCCGCCCCCGGTGCCGGGTGCCGGGTCGAACGTCGCGGCGTAGCCCTCGACCGCTCCGTACACCTGGGCGCCCCGCCGTGCCGCGTGGTCCGCGTTCTCCAGGACGAGCAGCGCTCCGCCCTCGCCGGCCACATGGCCGTCGGCGTCGGGGGAGAAGGGCAGGAACGCCCGGTCGGGGTCGTCGCTCGTGCTCAGCCCGTCGGCGGCCAGGTGGGCGGCCCATCCCCACGGGCACAGGGCGGAGTCCACGCCCCCGGTGATCAGCAGCTGGACGCCCTTGCGCAGTTGGCGGCGCGCCTGGGCCACCGCGTCGAGTCCACCGGCCTGCTCGGTGACGAGCACGCCGCTGGGGCCGCGCAGATTGTTCTTGATCGATATCTGGCCGGTGTTGACGGCGTAGAACCAGGCGAAGGACTGGTACGCGCTGACGTGCCGGCCGCCCTTGCTCCACAGCGCCTGCAGCTCGCGCTGGCCGAATTCGAAGCCCCCGGCGGACGAGGCCGTGATGACGCCGCCCGCGTACTCGGGCAGTTCGGCGGGGTCCACTCCGGCGTCGGTCAGAGCCTCCTGCGCCGCGGTGAGCGCGAGCCGGGTCATGTGGTCGGTCTGCGGCAGCAGCCGGCTCGGGACGTGCTCGGCGGGGTCGAAGCCCGGCACCTCCCCGGCGAGCGTGGCCGGGTACTGCGCCGGGTCGAAGCGCGTGACGCGGCGGATGCCGCTCTCGCCGCGCAGCACGGCCTGCCACCAGGCGTCGGTGCCCAGGCCGTTCGGGGCGGTGACGCCGATGCCCGTGACCACGGACGCGGCGGTCGGGGCGGTGCTGCCGGACGCGGGCCGGGGCGTGGTGGCGGTGGTCATGCGGCATCTCCCAGGCGGGGGCGGGTCAGGATCACGGCACTCTGGAAGCCCCCGAAGCCGCTGCCGACGCTGAGGACGGTGTCCGTGCGCTGCTCGCGGGCGACGAGGGGGGTGTAGTCCAGGTCGCAGGCGGGGTCCGGGGTGTGCAGGTTGGCCGTGGGCGGCACGGTGTTGTGCTCGATGGCCAGGGCGCTGGCGGCGACTTCCAGGGAGCCGATGGCGCCGAGCGAGTGGCCGATCATGGACTTGATGGAGCTGACCGGCACGTCGTACGCGTGCTGTCCGAGGCTGCGCTTGAAGGCCGCGGTCTCGTGGCGGTCGTTCTGCTTGGTGCCCGAACCGTGGGCGTTGACGTAGTCGATGGCGGTGGGGTCGAGCCGCGCCTCGTCCAGGGCCACGGTGATGGCCTCCGCCATCTCCCGGCCGTCGGGGCGCAGTCCCGTCATGTGGTAGGCGTTGCAGCGGCTGGCGAACCCGGAGATCTCGGCGTAGACGTGGGCACCGCGGCGGCGCGCGCTCTCGAACTCCTCCAGGACGAGCACGGCCGATCCCTCGCCGAGTACGAAGCCGTTGCGGGAGGCGTCGAAGGGCCGGGACGCGGTCTCCGGCTCGTCGTTGCGCGGCGAGGTGGCCTTGATGGCATCGAAGCAGGCGACGGTGATGGGTGAGATCGGGGCCTCGGTGGCCCCGGCGATCATCACGTCGGCGCTGCCCTCGCGGATCAGCTCGACCGCGTGGCCGATGGAGTCGAGGCCCGAGGTGCAGCCGGTGGAGACCAGGGAGACCGGTCCCTGGGCACCGGTCCGCCAGGCCACCTCGGCCGCCATCGAGCTGGGCACGAAATAGTCGAAGAGGTGCGGGACGGCCAGCGTGTGGTCGACCTGCCAGGTGCTGCCGCCCCGGCTCACGGCGTCGTACTCGGTGTCCAGACTCGTGGTGCAGCCGACCGCGCTGCCGAGCGTGACGCCGGTGCGGGTGGGGTCGAGCTCGGAGGTGGCGAGCCCGCTGTCGCGCAGCGCCTCGTCGGCGCTGACGATCGCGAACTGGGCGGCTCTGTCCAGCCGCCGTGCCTCCTCCTCGGTGAAACCGTGGGCGAGGGCGTCGAAATCCGCCTCCGCCGCGATGCGCGAACGGAAGGGAGAGGCGTCGAAGAGACTGATGGCGCGGGTCGCGGTGGTGCCGGAGGTGAGCTGGGACCAGAACTCCTTGGTGCCCACACCTCCGGGTGCGACCACGCCGATTCCCGTGATGACGACGCGTCGGCTCATTGGGGTGTCCTTCACAGATCGATCCTTCGGCCGTGCCGGCAGCACGGCGCGGTAGCGACCGTCCTCGACGGCGCTGGAGAACCGCTCGACGCGGGCTCGTCGAGGCCGGTTCGAGCCGACGACGAACGGGGGGGAGCACCGTGCCCCCATGAAGATTCTGTTTGTGGCAGGCGGCACGTCGGGCGTCATCTTCTCCCTCGTCCCGCTGGCCCAGGCCGCCAGGAACGCCGGTCACGAGGTGGTGATGACGGCTCCGGAGGACTGCATGCGCGTCATCAACGGGGCAGGCGTCCCGGGGCATGCGGTGACCTCGAAGACGATGAAGGACTTCCTCTACGACCGGCGCGGTGTGTTCCAGTCCATCCCGGAGGATCTGCACGAGCGCTACCTGTTCAACGGCCGGTGCTTCGGCCGGTACGCGGCCGCCTGCCTCGACGGGCTCAAGGCGCTCATCGACCGCTGGCGGCCGGACGTGGTGGTGGGCGGCGCGCTCGCCTTCGCCGGACCGCTCGCCGCCGCCTACGCGGGCGTGCCCTATGTGAAGCATGCCGTCGACATGGGCGAGCCGCGCACGATCGACCTCGCGGCGGCGGCCGAACTCGGTCCGGAACTGGAGAGCCTGGGCCTGTACGAGCCGCCCGGCGCACGCCTGTTCATCGACACCTGCCCGCCGTCGCTGCGCACGGCCGACGCGCCGCCCGCGCGGCTGATGAGGTACGTCCCCTACACGGCACAGCGTCCCCTGCAGCCCTGGATGTTCACCAAGGGGGAGCGGGCCCGGGTACTGGTCAGCGCGGGCAGCCGGGTCACCCGCGAGTCGGACTTCGGGATCCTGTCCGGCCTGGTGGAGAAGGTGGCCGCGCTCGATGCGGAGGTCCTGGTCGCGGCGCCGGACAGCGTCGTGGAGGAACTGGGGCCGCTGCCGGAGAACGTGGTCGCCGGCTGGATACCGCTCGATGCGGTGGCCCGCACCTGCGACCTGGTGGTGAGCCACGCGGGCGGCAACACCGTGCTGGGCGGCATGGCGGCCGGGGTGCCCCAGGTCCTGATTCCCTACCTGCCCTACGTCACGGGCTACACGGAGCGGCTGGACGCGTACGGGGCGGCGAAGATGGTGCGCCCCGAGGACGACTCCCCGGAGAACATCGCCGAGGCCTGCCGGGAGGTGCTGGAGGACGGAACCTACCGCGACCGGGCACGCGAGGTCGCCGCCGAGATGGCCCAACTGGCCCTGCCCGCCGAGGTGGTGGGCGACCTGGAGGCGCTGGCCGGGTGAACGGTCCGTCCGGCCTGTGCGGGGTGCCGTCCCCCCGGTGGAGGGGCGGCACCCCGCGGCGGCGCTGCCGCTAGCCGTCGATGCCCAGGCGCCGCACGGCCTCGGTGAACATCTCCGCGGTGTCCGGGAGGGCGTTCACACCGTCGAGGTAGCAGGCTCGGGCGGCCGCCAGCCGATCGCGCTCCACCGGGTCGTACAGCAGGCGTTCGAGGCCGTCGACGACGGCGCGCTCGTCCAGGATCTCGGCACGCGAGAGGCTCTCGGTGAACGGGTTGTCCTCCAGCAGGGGGCGCAGGACCTCGTTCCAGCGCAGTGGCCACATGTGGAAATCGGGCAGTGGGCCGGGGTGGTCGGCCAGCCAGCCGCGGACGGCGGGGCCGATCCCGCCCAGCGCGGTGTCCAGGCCGGTGAGGTCCGCCGCCCCGGCCACGGGATGGTTGTTCACGGCCAGCATGCCCGGTACGTCCGCGAGGACGGCCCGCTCCAGCGCATAGCTCGGCAGGTGGAAGGAGAACACTCCGTCGGCCGCGGCGAGCAGCCGGTGGTATTCCTGCGCCGTGCAGTCGGGACGGTGGTGCACGCGCTCCGACGGCAGACGGCCGAAACCGTCGAACATCGGCCCGGTCATGAGGAAGTGGGTGTCGTCCGGCAGCAGCCCCAGGTAGTGGCCCAGCAGCTCGGGCAGCCGCGTGGCCAGCTCACGGGTCGGTTCCGCCGCGTGCACCTGCATCAGCTGCTGCCAGGGCAGCGTCGGCACCATCAGGAGCCGCTGTCCGTCCCCCAGGCCGGCGGACCGGCGGACCTCGGCGCGGGCCGCCGCCGTCGCCGGGCGGATCGTACGGTTCGCCCGGTAGGGAAGGCCCCGGCCCGAGGCGGTGACCCGCGGGCGGTTCATGGGGACCGGCAGCAGCTGCACCGGCATGCGCAGCAGGTTGTCGTCGACCTCCATGGTGGTGCCCAGGATCTCGACGCGGCGGCTGGTGCTCTCCAGGTCGTACAGGTCGAGCGGGATGACGGGCAGCCCCAGTTCCTCCACGAACCACGGGTCGGTCCGGTAGCCGACCTTGAAGGTCATCCAGTGCGCCAGATAGTCGACCAGGACGATCGCGTCCGGCCGGAACTCCCTGACGACATCGGTGACGACGTCGCGTACACCGTCACCGAGCTCCGGTTCCACCAGCGTGTACGGCGTCTGTGCCGCGCGGAGCTGCGCCTCGTTGTACGGGTTGACCACGAAGTGGCTCGTGACACCGGCGTCGGCCAGCTGCTCCGCGAGGTCGAGGCCGATGGTCACCTCGTGCAGGGTCTTGGCGAGAGCGGCGAGGAAGAGAAGACGCATGGTCACTTCCCCGGGCGTCGCGCGTCGACGGCCTTGCGCAGGGCGGCCGCGACCGTCCGGACATCGTCGTCGGACAGCCCCGGGTGCAGCGGAAGACACAGGGTGCGGTCCGCGGCGGTGTCGGAGCCCGGCAGCACCTGGTCCTGCGCCCCGTAGGCCGCGACCTTGTGCAAGGGGGCGTAGCGGACGGTGGTGTAGATGCCCGCGGCGAGGAGCTCGCCCGCCACCTCGTCACGCACGGCCGCGTCCATCTGGACCCAGTAGAAGTAGTAGGTGGACGCGTGCCCCCCGGGCAGCGGCGGGGGCGTCTCGATGCCTTCGGCGCCCGCCAGCTCGCGGTCGTAGAGCTCGGTGATCTGCCGGCGGCGCGCCACGAACCCGGGGAGGCGGCGCAGCTGCACCCGGCCGATCGCCGCGGTCAGGTCGTTGCCGATGACGCGGCGGCCGATCTCGGGGACGTCCAGCTCCCACCAACGGTGCGAGACCTTGGCGTGGCCGAAGCCGCTGGACTGGGTGAGGCCGTGGTAGGCGAGGCGGCGCGCCCGTGCGGCGACCTGCGGATCGCGGGCGTACAGCATGCCGCCGTCCCCCGTGACCAGCACCTTCATCGCGTCGAAGCTCCACATGGCCACATCGCCGAGGGTGCCCACCGCCTTGCCGCCCACGCGGGAGGCGACGGAGCAGGCGGCATCCTCGACCAGGGTCACGCCCCGCTCGCGGCACAGCCGTGCGATGGCCTCGATGTCGCCGGGGAAGCCGCCGTAGTGGAGCGCGATCACCGCCTTGGTGCGCGGGGTGAGCGCGCTCTCCACGTGGGCTGCCGTCGGGTTGAGGGTGCGGGGATCGACGTCGCAGAACACCGGGCGGGCCCCGGCGGCGAGCACGGCGTTCGCGGCCGCGAGGAAGCTTGCCGAAGGGAGCACCACCTCGTCCCCTTCCCGGAGGTCCAGGCACTCCAGGGCCAGGAAGAGCCCGGCCGTACCGGAGTTGAGGAAGACGACCTGTTCGGCCGGCACCCCGAGGTGGTCGGCGAACTCCGACTCGAACGCCTTGGTGCGCGGGCCGTGGCCGAGCCATTTGTCGGCGAACACCTCGGCCACGGCTGCCAGTTCCTCGTCGCCGGTCTGCGGTTGGAACAGATGTATCACGGTGGTCCCCTCTGAGCCGGACTGATGGCCGCGATTGTCCGCACGCGGGCTCGACGGGGGTTCGAGGGCCGCTGGAACACCCCGGGCCACCCGCCGTGGAGGCCGCCTCTAGCCGCCTTCGAGAGGCACTGAGCAGCGTGTGCGGCATCGGACTTTCCCCGGAGCGAGGTATCTGGTCATGACGACGTACGAATCCAAGACGGCCGACGAAGTGGGCGAGTACTTCGACGACCGCAGCTGGCTGTTCGGCCTGAACGGCTTCAACCTGCACATCGGCTACTTCGACGACGAGGCACCGGGCACCGACCCCAAGGAGCGCCACACCGAGGTGATGATCGAGGCCGCGGAGCTGACGGCCGGATCCCGTCTCCTCGATGTCGGCTGTGGTTTCGGCCGTCCCGCCGTCCGGGCCGCCCAGGTGACCGGCGCGCGGGTCGTGGGCGTCAACGTGAGCGCCGAGCAGGTCCGGCAGGGCGAGAAGCTCGCCGCGGAGGCCGGGGTCACCGGGCAGGTCACGTTCGAGCAGGCGGACGGTATGGCGCTGCCGTACCCGGACCGTTCCTTCGACGCGGTGTGGGCCTCCGAGGCCATCATGTATATGTCCGACCGGCCGAAGGCGCTCCGGGAGATCGCCCGCGTGCTGGTCCCCGGCGGCCGCTTCGTCCTCTCGGACTACGCGGAGCGGACCGTCCTGTCGGCGGAGCAGCGGGCCGCCCTGCAGGAGGGCTTCACCGTCGAGGCGCTGCCGACCCTGGACGGCTACCGGCAGTTGCTCCTCGACGCCGGGTTCGAGATCGGCCGGTTCGAGGACGCGACCCCCCATCTGCACCGGTCCGCGGCCCGCATCCCCGAGGTGCTGGACGAGAAGTACGCCTACATCGCCGAGCGCGGTGGCCAGGAGTTCGCGGACGGGTTCAAGGCGATGCTGTCCAAGGTCGGCGTGCTGGAGAGCCAGGTGCTCGGCTATGTGATCGCCGTGGGCCGGAAGTCCGAGGCGTAGGTCCATGTCAGATCTGGACCGGCGGGCCGCCTCCGGCGAGGGGCGGTCCGCGCTCGGCTCCCGCCTCCCGACCCTGACCGGCATGCGCTTCGTGGCGGCGCTGCTGGTGTTCGTCTGCCACGCGGCCGTCTACGGGATCTTCGACGACCAGGCGCTCGGCTCGTGGCTGGTCACCTATGTCTCCAAGCTCGGCTTCGTCGGCGTGGGGTTCTTCTTCGTCCTCAGCGGCTTCGTCCTGACCTGGTCGGCCCGGGACACCGACCGGCCGCTGACGTTCTGGCGGCGGCGCCTGGCGAAGATCTACCCCAACCACCTGGTGACCTGGGCGGCGGGGCTGGCCCTGATGGTCTGGATCGGCGGCTACGCGGCGACGGCCGACAACACGGTGGCCTCGTTCTTCCTGGTCCAGGCCTGGTTCCCGGTGGAGGACGTCCTCTTCGGTACCAACGGCCCGAGCTGGTCGCTGTCGGCGGAGCTGCTGTTCTACCTGTCGTTCCCCTGGCTGGTGCGCTGGATCCGGAAGATCCCCGCGGCCGGGCTGTGGTGGTGGGCCGGACTGCTCCTCGCGGGCGTCGTGGCCGTCGCCGCGGTCTCGCGGCTGCTGCCGACGGACCCGAAGATGCCGTACTACCCCATCTCCTGGCACCAGTACTGGTTCGTCTACTGCCTGCCGCTGACCCGGCTGCTGGAATTCGCCCTCGGCATCGTGATGGCCCGGATCGTCAGCACGGGGCGCTGGATCCCCCTGAGCCTGAACGCCGCGCTGTTCACGCTGGTGCCCGGCTACGCCCTGACCGTCTGGCTTCCCGACGCGTACGGCATCGTGGCGCCGACCGTGCTCCCGCTCGCGCTCGTCGTGGCCGCCGGTGCCGCGGCCGACCTGGAAGGCCGCCGTTCCTGGCTTCGCGGCAAGGTGCCGGTGCTGCTGGGGGATCTGTCCTTCGCCTTCTACATGGTGCACATGCTGGTGATGACGTACGGCCCGATGGGCCGCGTCCCGGGGCGTACCTGGAGCACCCTGCCCGCCCTCGGCATGATCGCCCTGACGTTCGCGCTCACGCTCGCGGTGGCCTGGGGCCTGTACCGCGGTGTGGAGATCCCGGCCATGCGCCGGCTCGGCGGCTCGCGCCGCAAGGAGCGGTCCGGCTCCCACCGCCCGGACCCCGTACTCACCGAGACGAGGAGCTGAAGATGGACCTGGGACTCAAGGACCGCACCGTGATCGTCACGGGGGCGTCCGGCGGCATGGGGCGGGAGATCGCCCGCGCCTTCGGCGCCGAGGGCGCCCATGTCGTCGTCGGCTACCGGGCGCGGCCGGGCGACGCCCATGCCACGGCCGAGGAGGTCACGGCCGCCGGAGGAAAGGCCTTCGCGGCCCCTTACACCCTGGGCGACCCGGCGTCGGCCATGGCACTCAGGGACACGGTCCTCGACCGGACCGGCCGGATCGACGTGCTGGTCAACAACGCGCTGCGCCCGTTCGGGTTCCGCCCGCCCGGCGACCGGTTCGAGGACGTCGAGGACGACTGGCGCGGGAAGCTGCGCGACAACGTCGAGGGCGCCATGGACCTGACCCGGCTGGTCGCGCCCGGCATGCGGGAACGTGGCTGGGGCCGGATCGTGCACCTGTCGTCGAGCCTGGTGGACGAGGGGGCCCTGGAGACCGACGAGGGCCGGATCGGAGCGGAGTTCTACGCCGCGGCGAAGGCGGCGCTCCACGGCTTCTCCCGGAGCACGGCCTTCAGCCTGGGACGTGACGGGGACATCCTGTCCAACGTCGTGGTGCCCGGTCTCACCCGCACGTTCCGGAACGAGGAGCGCATGGCCGCCAGTTCGGGCATCGTGAACCGCTACGCAGCGCGCTCCCCGCTCGGACGGCTGCTGGACGCGGCGGAGGTCGCCCGGACCGTGGTGTTCCTCGGCTCCGCCGCCAACACGGGCATCACCGGCCAGGACATCCACGTCACCGGTGGCGCCTGACGCGGAACGGCACACGGGTGAAGGGGGGCGGCTCGCTCGGAGCCGCCCCCCTTCACCCGTGCCGGGCCGTCCGCTTCCTCACCAGCTCAGACCGCCGTTGACCTCCAGCACATGGCCGTTGACGTACGAGCCGCTGTCTGCCGCGAGATAGAGGGCGGCGCCGGCGACCTCGTCCCCTCTGCCCATGCGCCCCAGTGCCACCTTCGGCTCGTAGAGCCGCCACACCGCCTCGTTCCGCTTGAGCAGTTTGCCCATGCCCTCGTCGATGAAGCCCGGCGAAAGGCAGTTGACGGTGATGCCCTTCGGCGCCAGCTCCAGCGCGGCGACCTTGGTGAACATCTCGACCGCGGCCTTGCTCACGCAGTACCCCGCCGCGCCCCGGGTGGGCCGGCTGCCCAGGGCGGAGGAGAGGGTGATGATCCTGCCCGCCTCGCTGCGCTCCAGGTGCGGTACGGCCGCCTGGACGCAGTGGAAGAGGCCGTTGACGTTGGTGTCGACCGAGGCGGCCCAGTCGTCGGCGGACAGTTGTGCCACCGGTCCCGGGCGGCTCACGCCCGCGTTGGCCACCACGATGTCGATCGCCCCGAACCGCTCGGCGGCGGCCGTCATCAACGTGCGTACCGAGGCCGCGTCCCGCACGTCGGCCTGCTGGAACACCGCCCGTTCCCCGAACGGCGCCAGTGCCCCGGCGGCCTGCTCCGCGTCGCGGCCCGCCGCGACCACCCGGGCCCCCGCGGCGACGAACACCTCGGTGATCCGGAGCCCCAGTCCCTTGGTGCCGCCGGTGACGACGGCGACTCTGCCCTTCAGTTCCACCTGTAACCCCTGCTCCCCATAGGACGGTTCATGGGGCGCAGCCTGTGCTGCGGCGGTCTCACCTCGCTCAAGAGCCGTTCGAGTGCGCTGTTCGAGCGGTCTTCCAGGGCTCGTCCCTAGCGTTCTCACGCTGCCCGTCGGAGGCAGCCCGAACGTGGAGGAAAGCCTTGATCCGCAAGACCGCAGTGCGCCGAACCGGTGTCGTCGTGTCCCTCGTTCTGGCCGGTGCGACGGCCGCGTCCGTCCCGGCGTCCGCCGCCCCGGCGTCGGTCCCCTTCCTGTGCCGGGTGCAGGAGAACGGCCAGTGGAGCCAGTACGGGAGCAACCGTGCCTTCGACGTCACCGCCCCTGCCACGGTGCACCCGAACGAGCGCTTCACCGTGAAGTACGGCCAGGGCACGCTCACCCTCAACCCGGCCTATCAGAAGGAGGTCCGGGACATGGCCGTCAAGGTGAAGCTGCCCAGCGGCACCCGGCTCGTCGGATACCACCTGTCGGGCGGCAAGAACCTGGGCGACTCCCGGCAGTCCGTGGTGGTCGACGGCGACCAGCTGACGCTGAAGGCCAGCGGCCCGTTCTACGGCGGCCAGACCTTCGAACTGCCCGCGATCGAGGCGCAGGTGACGGCTCCGGCCACGGGAACCCTGGTCACCTCGGCGGGTGGCACCGGCTTCGACGACCCGGGTCTGTCCCTGCGGACGCTCGACACGGCGATCAACGACTTCAAGCCCGCCCAGTGCTACCCGGACCCGGCCAAGCCGGTGCAGCTGTCCAGCACGCAGGTCCGCTGACCCCCGGCCCCGGGTACCGGACGGGCGGATGCCGTCCGGTGCCCGGGGCAGTGACCACTCACCAGAAAGGCGGCCCGGATGGGCAGCGAACTCCGTGCGGACCTCTATGTGACCGCGGAGCTGTATGCAGGGATCGAGCAGTTCTACGCCCGCCAGATGGGCCTGCTCGACCAGGGGCGGGCGGAGGAGTGGGCCGCCACCTTCACCGAGGACGCCGTCTTCCAGGACGCCGCCGCGCCCGACCGGCCGGCCGTCGGGCGCTCGGTGCTCGGCGCCCTGGCCCGGGGGCACCGGGACCGGCTCGTCGCGGAGCGGACCGACTTCCGGCACTGGACCGGCATGCTCGACGTCCGCCCGCAGCCGGACGGCAGCCTGCACACCCGTACCTACGCGCTCACCCTGCGCACGGGCCTGAACCAGCCGCTCGACATCACCGCCAGCGTGGTGTGCCGGGACCGGCTCGTCAGCCTCGACGGCCGCTGGCTGGTGCGCCACCGCAGCCTGCGGCGCGACGGCACCGCCGCCGCGGCCGGGCCCCGACCGTAAAGATCAAGCCGTAAATCAGGCCAGGTCATCAAGGGCATTGACCTCAACTTGAGTTGAGGTTTTACCTTCCCTTTGAGCTTCTCGCAACGGGCTCACCGATCATCAAGTGATTTTTCTGGAGAGGGTGTTGGCAATGAAGGCTGCCGGTTTCCACGCGTTCGGCGGACCGGAGGTCCTGGAGCTCATCGAGGTCCCTGCCCCCGAGGCCGGCCCCGGTGAGGTGCGGGTCCGGGTGAAGGCGGCCGGTGCCCAGCCGACCGACTGCGCCGTGCGCGCGGGCTGGAACCCGCCGGGCTTCACGATCACCTTCCCGCACATCACCGGCGGTGACTTCGCCGGTGTCGTGGACCAGGTGGGCGAGGACGTGACCGGCTTCGCACCGGGCGACGAGGTGCTCGGCTACCGCACCCAGCTCACCTACGCCGAATACGTCGTCGTGCCGGCCGACCAGATCGTCGCCAAGCCCGCCGGTGTGCCGTGGGAGGTCGCCGGCTGCCTGTCCGCCTCCGGGCAGACGGCGCACACGGCGATCGAGCTGCTCCGGGTCGCCGAGGGCGAGACCGTACTGATCAACGGCGGCGCGGGCGGGGTGGGCACCGTCGCGGTGCAGCTGGCGGTGCGCCGGGGTGCCAAGGTGATCGCCACGGCGCAGGAGGACAACCACGCGTACCTGCGTGAGCTGGGCGCCGTGCCCGTCACCTACGGCGAGGGCCTGATCGACCGCGTCCGGGCCGCCGCACCGGAGGGGATCGACGCGGCCCTCGACACGGCGAGCGCCGACGGCCTGCGCGTGGCCGCCGAGCTGGTGGCGGACAAGGACCGGGTCGGCACCATCTTCGCCCACGAGGCGTTCGCGGAGCTCGGCGTGCGCTGGATCGGCAGCCAGCGCTCCGCCGCCCGGCTGGCCGAACTCGCGGACCTGGTCGCGAAGGGCGAGCTGCGCATCCACATCCGCACGACCTTCCCGCTGGCCGACGCGGCCGTGGCGCACCAGGAGCTGGAGCGTGGTCACGGCCGGGGCAAGGTCGTCCTGCTGACCGACTGAGCACCCGTGGCCGGCCCGCGCGACGGGCCGGCCACGGCCGACCACCGCCCCCGACCGCCCTTGCCGAAGACGAATATGAGGTTCCGTCATGTCCAGTAACCCGCTGAAGGTCGCCGTGCTGCTCGGCAGTGTCCGCACGGGACGCTTTGCGGACAAGATCGCCGAGTGGTTCCTGGCCCAGGCCCGCCGCCGTGGCGACATGGAGTTCCGGCTCATCGACCTGTCCGAGCCGGCCCTCGTGGAGGAGCTGAAGCTCACGCTCGACCCCGCGGGGCCGTCCGCCGACGGCGCCCGCCTCGCCGAGCGCATCGGCTGGGCCGACGCCTATGTGGTGATCACGCCGGAGTATAACCACGGCTACCCGGCCTCTCTCAAGCTCGCCGTCGACTACGTCTACAGCGAGTGGCGCGCCAAGCCCGTGGGCTTCGTCTCCTACGGCGGCATGGCGGGCGGCCACCGTGCCGTCGAGCAGCTGCGGCAGGTGTTCGCCGAGCTCCACGCCGTCACGCTGCGCGACACCGTGAGCTTCCACAACGCCTGGGAGCGCTTCGACGACGAGGGCCGGCCGTACGACGAGGAGACCACCGCGAAGGCGGCCACCGTGCTGCTGGACCAGCTCGCCTGGTGGGGGATCACCCTGCGCGAGGGCCGCGCGGTCCGCCCGTACGAGGCCTGAGCCGTGAGCGAGGTACGCGACCCGGCGAAGGCTCCCGGCACGCCGGACAACCGGGCGATCATGATGATCATCGTGGGGCTGATGCTCGGGCTGATGCTCTCCGCCCTGGATTTCGTGATCGTCTCGGCGTCCATGCGGACGATCGCCGACCAGCTGCACGGCCAGACTCTGCAGGCGTGGGCCACCACGGCGTACCTTGTCACCGCGACGATCGCGACGCCGCTGTTCGGCAAGCTCTCCGACCTCTACGGCCGCAAGCGCCTGTACATGGCGTCGATCGTGATCTTCCTGGCCGGGTCGCTGCTGTGCGGCCTGGCGACGTCGATGTACCAGCTCGCGGCGTTCCGCGCCGTGCAGGGCGTCGGCGGTGGCGGACTGGCCGCGCTCGCGTTCGCCATCATGGGCGACATCCTCACCCCCGAGCTGAGGGCCCGCTACCAGATCTATTTCTCGTCGGTCTCCGCCGTCGCCGGTGTGGCGGGCCCGCCTGTCGGCGGTCTGTTCGCCAGTGCCGACACCCTGCTGGGCGTCGACGGCTGGCGCTGGGCGTTCCTGATCAACATCCCGATCGGCATCCTCGCCCTGCTCGTGGTCGGCCTGCTGTTCAAGATGCCCGGCAAGCGCCGGGAGCAGCGCGTCGACTACCTGGGGGCGGTGTGGCTCGTGGTCTGCCTCGGGCCGTTCCTCGTGGTGGCGGAACAGGGCCGGCACTGGGGCTGGGGCTCGCCCCTGTCGCTGTCGATGTTCGCCGTGGGACTGGCCGGGCTCGTGCTGTTCGTCGTGACGGAGCGCAGGATGGGCGACGCGGCCGTCATCCCGATGCGCCTGTTCCGCGAGCGCGTCTTCGCGGTGATCAACGCGGTCAATGTGATCGTCGGGGTCGGCGTGTTCGGGTCGCTGATCTTCCTGCCGCTCTACCTCCAACTGGTCAAGGGGCAGTCTCCCGGCGATGCGGGCCTCATGCTGATCCTTCAGACGGCGGGCGTGCTGTCGACCAGCCGCGGCTTCAGCAAGGTGATCAACAGGTCGGGCCGGTACCGCGCGTTCCTGCTCCTCGGGCTCGGGCTGGTGTCCGGCACCCTGTTCCTGCTGGCCACCCTTGACGCGGGGTCGTCGCTCTGGCTGGTCGGAGCGCTGATCTATCTGCTCGGCGCGGGCGTCGGCATCTGCTTCCCCGTCACCCTGCTCGCGCTGCAGAACAACTCCCGCAAGGAGGACATGGGTGTGTCCAGCGCCGCGTACTCCTTCTTCCGGGGCATCGGCGGCGCGGCCGGCACGGCGCTGTTCCTCTCCGTCATGTTCTCGCTGGCCAACTCCCGGATCGGGGAAGCCGTCAGGGGCGCCATGAACGGCGAACAGTTCCGCGCGGCGGTCACCGACCCCGCCGTGACCGGCAATCCGGCCAACCGGCAGGTCCTCGACATGGTCAACAGCGGCGGCACGATCGACCTGGACGACACCTCGTTCCTGCTGCACGCGGACCAGCGCATCGCCGCACCCGTCATCAGCGGCATCGCCGACGCGATGAGCACGGTCTTCCTGGCCGGCGCCGGGGTGATGCTGGTCGGGTTCCTGCTGGCCTTCCTGCTGCCCGGGGTGCCGGGACGGACCAGGGCAAGGCCGGTACGGGCGATGGCCGAACGGGCCGACGCCTGACGGCGGGACGTCCGGGACGGGCGGTGGAAACGGCTCGGGGCCCGGCGGACGGAAATCGTCCGCCGGGCCCAAACAGCTCCTGCCCGTCTACGACAAGCCGATGATCTATTACCCGCTGTCGGTGCTGAT
>NZ_JBSFWT010000074.1:0-35640 GCF_053594975.1 Streptomyces sp. NPDC002537 | reverse complement strand
GCCGCCTCCCGCGCCTCGTCGGCCGTACGGCTCGCCTCTTCCTGCGCCGACTCCAGCACCTCGGCGGCCTCGGCGCGCAGCCGGTCGGCCGCCGCCTGCGCGTCGGCCCTGGCCCGCTCCGCCGCCGCGGTGGCCTCCGCCCGCTCCTTCTCGGCGGCCTCGCGGGCCTCCCCGAGGGTGTGGTCGGCCTGCGCGACGAGCTTCTCCGCCTCCGAGGTCGCCTCGGCGAGCAGCTCGTCCGCCTGACCGGCCGCCTCCGCGCGGTGCGCGTCGGCAGCGGCCTTCCCGTCCGCGACGATCCTGTCGGCGTCGTCCTGCGCCGAAGACGTCAGCTCGGCGGCCGCGTTGACGATCCGCTCCGCCTCGGCGTGGCCGTCCGTCCGCATCTTGTTGGCGTCCTCGCGGGCCTCGGCCCGCGTGCGCGACGCGTCCTGCTCGGCGGACGCCAGCGCGTCGGACGCGTCCGTGCGCATCTGCTGCGCCTTCGCCGACGCGTCGGACACCATCCGCTCCGCCTCGGCGGTCGCCTTACCGACCACCGCGCCCGCGGACTCCCGGGCCTCCTCCACCGTGCGGGTGGCCTCGGCGACCAGGGCCTCCGCCTCCGCCGCGGCCTCCGCCCGGTGCAGCTCGGCGGCCTCCTGGGCCTCCTCGACCATGCGGTTCGCCTGCGCGACGAGCTTCTCGGCCTCCGAGGTCGCCTCGGCGACCAGGCTGTCGGCCTGCTCGGCGGCCTCGGTGCGGCGGGCGTTCGCCGCCTCCCGCGCCTCGTCGGCCGTACGGCTCGCCTCTTCCTGCGCCGACTCCAGCACCTCGGCGGCCTCGGCGCGCAGCCGGTCGGCCGCCGCGTCGGCCTCGGCACGGGACAGCTCCGCCTGCTCGGCGGCCTCCGCCCGCAGGGCGTCGGCGTCCCGCCGGGCCGACTCCACCGCGGCCTCCGCCTCGGTGATCAGCTTCTCCGCCTCGGTCATCGCCTCGGCGAGCAGCTCGTCCGCCTGCCCGGCGGCCTCGGTGCGGCGGGCGTTCGCCGCCTCCCGCGCCTCGTCCAGCACCCGGGCGGCCTCCGCCTCCAGCCGCTGCCCCTCGGCGATCGCCTCGGAAACCGTGCGCTCCGCGAGCGCCTTGGCGGCCTCGGACGCGGTCTGCGCCTCGGCACGGGTACGGGCGGCGTCCTCACCGGCGCGCTCCCGCTCCGCGTACGCCTCGGCGCGCACCCGGTCCGCCTCGACCTGGGCGTCGGTGACCGTGCGCTCGGCGTTGTGCTCGGCGGCCGACCGCAGCCCGGCGATCTCCTCCTCCGCCTGCTCGTGCAGCCCCGCGACGGAGTCCCGCACCTGCTGGGCGGTCTGCTCGGCGGCCGTCACCAGCTCGGTGGCCCGCTGCTCCGCCTCCTCGACCAGGCGCCGGGCCTCCTCCTGCGCCTCCGCGACCCGCTTGCGCGCCGAAGCGAGGAGCTCCTCGCTCTGCTCGCGCGCCGCCTCGCGCTCCGCCTGCGCCTCGGTACGGGCGTCGCCCAGCAGCTCCTCCGCCTCGCGGCGGCGCCGGGCGGCCTCCTCCTGCGCGGCCGCGAGGGCCTCGGCGGCCTCGGCGGCGGTGCGCTCCGCGGCGGCGTTCGCCTCCGCGCGCATCCGGTCCGCGGCCTCCTGCGCCTCCGACTTCAGCCGCTCCGCCTCCGCGGCGGCCTCGGTCCGCAGCCGCGCGGCCACGGACTCGCCCTCGGCACGGGAGGCCGAAGCCTCCTCGGCGGCCTCGGCCCGCAGCCGCTCCGCCTCCGTCTCCGCCTGCGCCTGGAGCGTGCGCACCCGCTCCGCGGCCTCGGTACGGGACTTCTCCGTCTCCTCGGCGGCCTCGCGGCGCAGCCGCTCCGCCTCCGTACGGGCCGCGCGCAGCGCCTCCTCGGCGGCCTCGACGCGGGTCTCCGCCTCCGTGTGCAGACGCGTCAGCTCCGCGTCCGCCTCGGCACGCCGCGCCTCGGCGGCCCGCTCGGCCTCCTCGCGCAGCTGCTTCGCGGCCTCGGCGGCCTCCGTACGCGTGCGCTCCGCGTGGTCCTCGGACTCCTCCGCCATCTCCTCGGCTTCGGCCCGCGCCCGCTCCAGCGCCTCCTCCGCCTGCTTGCGCAGGGTCGCCGCGCGCTCGGCGGCCTCGCCGCGCACCCGCTCGCTCTCGGCGGCCGCCGAACCGCGGGTCTCCTCCGCGTCGGCCTTCGCCTTCGCCAGCAGCTCCTCGGCGGTGCTGGCCGCCTCCTCGATCTGCTGGAGCGCCTCGCGCCGGGCCTCGCCCCGCAGCCGCTCGCCCTCCGCGACCGCGTCGGCGCGCAGCTGCTCGGCCTCGCCCCGCAGCCGCCGCGCCTCCTCCTGGAGCTCGACGGTCTTGGCGCGGTACTCCTTGGTGTCGTCCTTCGCCGCGCCCTTGAGCTGCTCGGCGGTGTCCGCGGCCTGCGCCCGCAGCCGCTCCGCCTCGGACTCCGCCTCACGCCGGATGCGCTCCGCCTCCGCCGCCGCGGCCTTGGTGGCGGCCTGGGCGTCCTCCGACGCCTTGGTCAGCACCTCCTCCGCCGTACGGGCGGCCTTGGCGAGCTGCGCCGCGGAGTCCTCCGCGGCCGCGCTGCGGGCGTTCTCCGCCGCCTCGGCGAGCAGCCGCTCCGCCTCGGCGCGCGCGTCGTCACGCAGCTGCTCCGCCTCCGCCCGCAGGGCCTCGGCGTCCTTGGTGGCCTCGCCGACCAGCCGGGCGATCTCCGCCTTCGCCGTCCGGGTCCGCTGCTCGTACTCCGACTCGGCGGACGTCAGCTGCCGGGCGGCCGACTCCTTCGCCTCGGTGACGGCCTTCTCCGCCTCGGCGCGCGCCTCGCGCAGCGCCGCGTCCGCCTCCTGCAGCCGGCCCTCGGCGGTGCGCGTCAGCTCCGCCGCGGCCGCCCGCGCCTGGTCGGACTCCGTGCTGGTCGCCGTCCGCAACTGCTCCGCGTGCTCGGTGGCCTCCTGCGCCTGCGCCGACGCCGCCGCGAGCATCCGCTCCGCGTCCGTACGGGCACGGCGCAGCAGCGCCTCCGCCTCGGCACGGGCCTCCTCGGCGGCCGCGCTGAGCCGGCCGCGGGCCTGCTCGGTCAGCCGCTGCGCCTCGGCGCGGGCCGCGGAGAGGGACTGCTCGGACTCGGCGCGGGACTCCTCCATCAGCCGCCGGGCCTGGGACTCCGTCCGCGCGCGCAGCTGCTCCGCCCACGCCACGTTCTCGTTGACGTGCGACTCGACGGTCTGGCGGCGCTCGTTGAGCTCCTCGTCCAGCCGCTGGCGGCGGGCGACGGCCTCGGCGTGCAGCTCCGCCTCCATCCGGGCCTGCCGTTCGGCCTGGTCCTGGAGGAGGCGCTGCGTCTGGGCGCGCGCCTCGCGGAGCTCGCGCTCCGCGTCGGTCCGCATCTGGTCCGCCTGAATCTGGGCATTACGGAGCAACTGCTCCGCCTGGTAACCCATATCGGCGGTGTCGTATGCCGGACGGTGGGCGAGATTGCGGCGCGCCTCATGCAGCTTGGCGCGCAGCACCTCGACCTGATAGCCGAGGTCGTCGGCGTGCTGGACCGCCTTCTCCCGCTCCTTCTTCAGCCGCTCCATCTCGGCTTCGAATTGCGAGAGGTGGTCGTCAGCCTCGTAGCGGTCGTTGCCCCGCACTGCGCGGTCCCATCCGTCCCCTGGTCGCGTTGGCGGCCGACTCCGTCCCGCGATAACCAGGAACCCGGAGCCTGCCCTTCCGAAGAAATGGTGTCAGATCATCGGTACAGCCCGGCCCGGGGCCCCACCCCGTACTACCGGCCGAACCTGCACTCTACCGGCCGGGGGAGGTGAGGGTCAGTGCTCCTGGTGCCCGGGAGGCGCCGAGGTGACCAGTTCGGTCAGTACACCGTGGCAGTCCTTGGGGTGCAGAAAGGTGATGCGGGAGCCCATGGAACCCGTCCGCGGGCTGTCGTAGAGGACCCGTACGCCTTTCCCGCCGATGTCGGCAGCGGCGGCGTCGACGTCCGGCGTACCGAACGCGATGTGGTGAACGCCCTCGCCGTTCTTGGCGAGCCACTTGCCGACCGCGGAGTCCGGGCGGGTGGGCTCCAGCAGCTGGATGTAGGAGGCCCCGCCGTCCCCGGTGTCATTGATTTTGAGCATGGCTTCACGGACCCCCTGCTCCTCGTTGACCTCGGTGTGGAACACCTCGAAGCCGTACGTGGCACGGTAGAACTCGACGGTCGCGTCGAGGTTCCTGCAGGCGATCCCGATGTGGTCGATGCGAGTCAGCATGGAACCAGTGCACCGCTCGCCGCCGCGGTTACGCAACGTGCGCGCGATCACACCGACGGCCCGGTGACCCGGGCGCCTACCGCTCAGTACATTGACGGGAACCATCGTTAACCTCCGCTCGAAGGGGCCGCGCCTCATGTCTGGTACGAACGGTTCGACCGGCACCACCTCCGTGATCGTCGCGGGCGCCCGTACGCCCATGGGCAAGCTGCTCGGCTCCCTGCGCTCGTTCTCCGCGGCGGACCTCGGCGGAGTGGCCATCAAGGCCGCCCTCGACCGGGCGGGCATCGGCGGCGACCAGGTGCAGTACGTGATCATGGGCCAGGTGCTGCAGGCGGGCGCCGGCCAGATCCCGGCCCGGCAGGCCGCGGTCAAGGGCGGCATCCCGATGAGCGTGCCCGCCCTCACGGTCAACAAGGTCTGCCTCTCCGGCCTCGACGCGATCGCCCTCGCCGACCAGCTCATCCGCGCGGGCGAGTTCGACATCGTGGTCGCGGGCGGCATGGAGTCGATGACCAACGCCCCGCACCTGCTGCCCAAGTCCCGCGAGGGCTACAAGTACGGCTCCGTCGAGATGCTCGACTCGATGCACCACGACGGCCTGTCGGACGCCTACGAGGGCATCGCCATGGGCGAGTCCACCGAGAAGCACAACACCCGCCTCGGCATCCGCCGCCCCGAGCAGGACGAGATCGGCGCCCGCTCGCACCAGCGCGCCGCCGCCGCCCAGAAGAACGGCATCTTCGAGGCGGAGATCACCCCCGTGGAGATCCCGCAGCGCAAGGGCGACCCCGTCCTCTTCAGCAAGGACGAGGGCGTGCGCGGCGACACCACCGTCGAGGTGCTCGGCAAGCTGCGCCCGTCCTTCGCCAAGGACGGCACGATCACCCCCGGCACCTCCTCGCAGATCTCCGACGGCGCCGCCGCCGTCGTGGTGATGAGCAAGGCCAGGGCGGAGGAGCTCGGGCTGGAGTGGATCGCCGAGATCGGTGCCCACGGCAATGTGGCCGGTCCCGACAACTCCCTGCACTCGCAGCCGTCCAACGCCATCCGGCACGCCCTGGGCAAGGAGGGCCTCACCGTCGACGACCTCGACCTGATCGAGATCAACGAGGCGTTCGCGGCGGTTCTGGTGCAGTCGATCAAGGATCTGGGCGTTTCCCACGAAAAGGTGAACGTCAACGGCGGTGCCATCGCACTGGGCCACCCCATCGGCATGTCCGGCGCCCGCACGGTCCTGCACCTCGCCCTGGAGCTCAAGCGGCGCGGCGGCGGCATCGGCGCGGCCGCGCTCTGCGGCGGCGGCGGCCAGGGCGACGCCCTGATCATCCGCGTCCCCGGCAACGGCAAGTGACGCCCACCGGCTGAACACCTGCTGAACACCGGCTGAGCGGCAGGCCCCCGGGAACCCTTCGGAACGGATCGGAACGGAGCAGACATGGTGGACGTCCCCGCGCTGGTCGAGCAGGCCAGGGAGGGCAGGCCGCGCGCCGTCGCCCGGCTGATCTCCCTGGTGGAGGGGGCGTCCCCGCAGCTGCGCGAGGTGATGGCGGCGCTGGCCCCCCTGACCGGCGGGGCCTACGTCGTCGGCCTCACCGGCTCACCCGGTGTCGGCAAGTCGACCTCCACGTCCGCCCTGGTCGGCGCCTACCGCAGGGCCGGGAAGCGGGTCGGCGTGCTCGCCGTCGACCCGTCCTCGCCGTTCTCCGGCGGCGCCCTGCTCGGCGACCGGGTGCGGATGTCCGACCACGCCTCCGACCCCGGCGTCTACATCCGCTCCATGGCCACCCGCGGCCACCTCGGCGGCCTCGCCTGGGCCGCCCCGCAGGCCATCCGCGTGCTGGACGCGGCGGGCTGCGACGTGATCCTCGTCGAGACCGTCGGCGTCGGGCAGTCCGAGGTCGAGATCGCCTCCCAGGCCGACACCAGCGTGGTGCTGCTCGCCCCCGGCATGGGCGACGGCATCCAGGCGGCCAAGGCGGGCATCCTGGAGATCGGCGACGTCTACGTCGTCAACAAGGCCGACCGCGACGGCGCCGACGCCACCGCCCGTGAGCTCAACCACATGCTCGGGCTGGGCGAGGCCCGCGGTCCGGGCGACTGGCGCCCGCCCATCGTCAAGACCGTCGCCGCCCGCGGCCAGGGCACCGACGAACTCGTCGAGGCCCTGGAGAAGCACCGCGCCTGGATGGAGGAGCGCGGCGTCCTCGCCGAGCGCCGCGCCGCCCGCGCGGCCCGCGAGGTCGAGACCATCGCCGTCACCGCCCTCCGCGAGCGCATCGGCGACCTGCACGGCGACCGCCACCTCGGCGCCCTCGCCGAGCGCATCGTCAACGGCACCCTCGACCCCTACGCGGCGGCGGACGAACTGGTGGCGGGCCTGACGGACAACAGCGGAAGCACCGGGGCTGCCACGGCCGGCTGAGCGCCTCGCGCGCCTCGTGTAACGGCTGTGACAGGATGCCTTTATGTCTTCCAACGTTTTCTTCGACATCACCATTGACGGCGAGGACGCCGGCCGCATCGTCTTCAAGCTGCACGACGACGTCGTCCCCAAGACGGCCCGGAACTTCCGTGAGCTGGCCACCGGCGAGCACGGCTTCGGCTACGAGGGCTCCAGCTTCCACCGTGTCATCCCGGACTTCATGCTCCAGGGCGGCGACTTCACCGCCGGCAACGGCACCGGCGGCAAGAGCATCTACGGCGAGAAGTTCGCGGACGAGAACTTCCAGCTGAAGCACAGCAAGCCGGGCCTGCTCTCCATGGCGAACGCCGGCAAGAACACCAACGGCTCGCAGTTCTTCATCACCACCGTTGTGACCCCGTGGCTGGACGGCAAGCACGTCGTCTTCGGCGAGGTCGTCGAGGGCATGGACCTGGTCAAGAAGATCGAGTCCCTCGGCACCCACTCCGGCGCCACCCGCGCCAAGATCACCATCTCCAAGTCGGGCACGGTCGCCTGACCCGCTCCACACCCTTTCGAGCGCCGGACGGCCCCGTCCGGCGCTCGAGGCGTTTCGGGCCCCGCCCGGCCCTGGCCGTTCACCGGACGACCAGGGCCGCAGGGGTCAGCCGGCCTGGGGGTGCTTGCGGCGGCGGAGGGCGTAGGCGCCGCCGGCGAGCGCCAGGGCGGCGCCTGAGCCGCCGATGACGGCCGGGGCCGGGGACGAGGAGCGATGAGCCGGGGCGGTGGCGTGGAAGCCGCTGGAGTAGCCCTTCTTGTCGTAGTCGGAGCCCGGCGACTTGTCGGCGTAGCGGCTCTTCACCAGGTTCTGGTAGTCGGCGAGGGACATGGACGTCTTGTCGCCGAGACCGGCCTTGGCGGCGTCGTTGAGGGGAGTGACCGTGTCGATCGCCAGCTGGTACCAGGCGTGGAGCTGTGGTTCGGAGAACACGGTGCTGCCCGGGGCGCCCTTGGCCGGGTAGGTGGCGTCGCTGTCACTGTCGCGCACCGCTGCCAGGTGCCAGCCGCCGCCCTGGGTGGCGGCGAGCAGGACGGTGGCGCTGCGTCCGTTGCCGGCGTTGACCGCGGACAGTACATAGGTGAGCCGGACGGCGTCGGCGAGGTCGGGCTGGGCCTTGCCGGTGACGAAGTCCGGGGTCACCTCGTACTGCGCCACCGGGGCTCCGACGGTGAAGGCCGGAACGCCCTGGCACGGGTCGGCCGTGGTGGGCAGGGGCTGCGGCTTCCGTGCGCCGCCCTGGGGTACGGGCACGCTCAGGAACCGGCAGATGGCGTCGTGGGTGGTGGTCGCCTTCAGCGCGTCCACGGCGGCCTGGAGGTCGGGGATGTCGGTCGGCCCTCCCACGGCATGGGCCGGTACGGTCACCGCGGACAGCAGCGCCGATGCGCCCAGTGCCAGGCCTAGGGACAGGCGGGACGGACGGGACAGGCGAGTCGGAATCCGCCTGGTTGACGTGTTGTTGTCGCTCATGACGCCTGCCTCAGGTTGCCGAGATCCCGATTTGGGTGTGGGTCCACTTGAACGAGCTGTTGCTGACGTAGTCGTTGTAGTTCCACCACGTGTACGTCTGGGTGTCGGGCCACGGATCGCCCACGGCGATGGTGTTGTTGGTCTCGTCGTAGCCGTAGATGACGTTGAAGTGGCCCCCTCCGGACAGCCATCCGATGCGTGCCACAAAGGGACGGGATGCGTCCACCTCGGTATGGGTCTGGTCGAACGAGGCGGCGCTGTACTGGAGGGTGCCGGTTTGGGCGAAGCCGATGTCCCGCCAGACGTTGGCGATGTCCACCGGTGTCGCGGGCTGGTTGTTACAGCTGAGGTTCGAGTTGTCCTTGGCGGCCATATTGCAGAAGTCGGTCTGGCTGTAGTTGTAGCCCCACCAGCTGGCGATGGTGTTGCCCGAGGCATCCCAACACCACTGGGTCTTTTCCTGCTTCTGCATGCTGATGCCGTCGTAGGCCCCTGCTTGCGCCGTACCGGCAGCGGCCACCAGCAACCCCGAGGCGGCCAGCATCATGGCCGACGCGGTGGCCGCGAGCCTGTTCCTGCTCATTTTCTGCCTTTCCATGGGATGGGGCGTCGGCGTAGCCGACGCGGGTGGGGGCTTTGCCGTTGATGAGGCTGGGCCTGTGGGGACGTGGGGGTGTGGGCGCACGGGCGGCCGGTCCTGCGGTGGAGGAGCGGCCGGTGAGCGCGAGCAGGGCGAGGACGCTCAGGGTGCGGGTGGGGTGGCTCATGGTGCGGGCCCGTTTCTGCGTTGCCTGCGGGAACGTGAAGGGTGGGCCGAACGCGCGGTTTGAGTGAGGCAATACCGGAATCGGCGCTTCCATGGACGCGCTTGTATCAGGACAGCGCGATTCGTCAACCCCGAACAGGGGTCGCGCACATAATTCACCTCAACGAGTGCACAACGCTCATAAGGTGCGGGTAGCCGCCTCGGCCCCCCAGTTCGGGAAGGGGCGGGGTGGGGAAAAAGCCCTCCATGCGCCCCGAGCGACGAGCGAGCCGCTTCGTTCAACTCCTGACAGCCCTGACCCTGATGTCCGTCGTCACGTCCGTCGTCACGACCGCCGTGGCAGCGGACACCGCGACGGACGCCCAACCCCCGGAATACGGCCCGTCGCAGAGCAGCATCGAGTTGGCCCTGCTGTACTCCCTCGCCCACCCGCACGCGTATCCGGCCGGGACCAACGATCCCCGTTGCCGGGTGAACGGCGAACACCCCGTGGTGCTCGTGAACGCCACAGGGGCGAACTCGTACGTCAACTGGTCCCGCCTCGCCCCGCAGTTGCGGTCGGACGGTCGTTGTGTCTTCGCGTTCGAGTACGGCGACGTGAAGGGAAGCCCGCTCCATCAGGTGGGTCCGATGCGGGAGTCGGCGCGGCAGCTCGCCGCGTTCGTGGACGGGGTGCTCGCCGCGACCGGCGCCCCGCGGGTGGATCTGGTGGGGGCGTCGCAGGGCGGGCTGCTGCCGCTGTACTACATCAACCGGCTGCACGGCGACGCCAAGGTCGGCCGGATGGTCGGCATCGAGCCCGCCAGCCAGGGAGCGAGCGAGAACGGCGTGCAGGCGATCCTCGGGGGAACCCCGGGGCTCAACGAGGTCCCCGGGGTGTCCTGTGCCGCGTGCGTGGACTTCACGGTGGGCTCCTCGTTCCTCCGCGAGACCGCCGAGGGCGGCTGGACCCGGCCCGGCGTGCGGTACACCACGATCGTCTCCCGCACCGACCTCGCCGTGACCGTGGACGAGGCCCGGCTCCCGCCCGCACCGAACGTCACCAACATCATCACGCAGGACATCTGCCCCCAGGACCTCGCGAACCACACCAACTCCGTCTACGACGACATCACCCTGCGCATCGCGCGCAACGCGCTCGACCCGGCGCACGCGGTGGCGCCCCGCTGTCACCCCGTCCTGCCGTTGCTCCCGCCCCAGCTGTAACGGCTCATCTCACCCGTCACACAACGCTCATACAAAACAGCCAACCGCTCCCCGCCCTCCCACCGTCTCTGACGACAACACCGATATCCGGGAGCGGTTGGACCTTGGGCAAGCGGCGGCAGAAGCGGCAGAAACGGGATACGGGCGGCAAGCGGTTCATCGACTACCCGCGGCACGGCAAGCGCGGGGTGCGCCGCTGGCTTCCGTCGTGGCGGCAGTGGCTGAGCGCCTTCACGCTGTGCGTGGGCGGTCTGGCGGGCCTGTTCGCCTGGGTGTACGCGAGCGTGGACATACCCGACGAGAACGCGGCCGCCGTCCAGGAGGCCAACACCTATTTCTGGGCGGACGGCACCCAGATGGTCAGCATGGGCAAGGTGAACCGTCAGCTCGTCCGCCTGTCCGACATACCGGAATCCGCGCAGAACGCGGTCATCGCCGCCGAGAACGAGAGTTTCTGGAGCGACCGCGGCGTCTCCCTCAAGGGCATCTCGCGCGCGGTCGTCAGCGCGGTCCAGGGCAAGGAGACCGAGGGCGGTTCGACCATCACCCAGCAGTACGTGAAGAACACGTACCTCTCGCAGGAACAGACCGTCACCCGCAAGGCGAAGGAGTTCATCATCTCGCTCAAGGTCGACCGGACCAAGAGCAAGAAGGAGGTTCTCCAGGGCTATCTCAACACCAGCTGGTTCGGCCGCGGCGCGTACGGCATCGAGGCCGCCGCGCAGGCGTACTACGGCATTCCCGCGAAGAAGCTCGACCCGGGCCAAGGGGCCTTACTGGCCTCCCTGTTGAAGGGCGCCGAGCTCTACGATCCGGCCACGAGCAAGAACAATCACCAACGTGCCGAGGACCGCTGGAAATGGATTCTCGACCGGGAGGTGAAGGCCGGTCTGCTGTCCCGGGAGGAGCGGGACAAATACCGGACCTTCCCGGAGCCGCACCGGCAGTCCATGTCCACCAGCCTCGGTGGCCAGACCGGCTATCTCGTCGACGTCGCCAACAAATACATCAAGGCGCACTCGATGCTGACCGACCAGGATCTCGCGCACGGCGGCTACAAAATCCACACCACCTTCGACAAGGCCCGGGTCGAGCAACTGACCAAATCCGTCCAGGGTGTCCTGGACCGGAACATCGACCCGAAGAAGCGATCGGCCGACGAGGACGTCCAGGTCGGCGCCGCGTCCGTACGCCCCTCCGACGGCGCGATCCTCGCCCTCTACGGAGGCCCCGACGCGACCAAGCACTTCACCAACAACGCCGATACGTCCGGCGTGCCGGTCGGCTCCGCCTTCAAACCGTTCGTCCTCGCGGCGGCCCTCCAGAACGGCGCGGAAACCAAGGACGGCGAACGGCGGGACGTCGAAGCCGACAGCTTCTACGGAATCAACGGCACCCTGGAGAAACCGTCGGGGGATTCCCAGCCGGACGATTCCCACCCCAGCCTCCGCCAGGCCCTCACCAAGGGCGGCAACGCCACATACGCGCGCCTCGGCAAGGAAGTGGGATTCGGCGCGGTGCGGGACATCGCGATCCGGGCCGGCCTGCTCAAGGACAGCATGGCCCCGCTGGACGATTCCTTTCCTGTCGGCACGTCCACGCCGAGCGCGATCCGCATGGCCGGCGCGTACGGGACATTCGCCAACCACGGTCTCCAGAACGACCCCTATTCCGTCACCAAACTCAGCAAGGGCGGTGAACCGGTGGGCGGTTTCGAAAGCCGCGCGAAGGCGCGCCGCGCCCTGCCGAAGCACGTGGCCGACGACGTCGCGGACGCGCTCCACGGCGCGGGCCGCACCGGCGACCAGGACCGTCTCAAGTCGGCCTGGTACGTGGGCTGTACGAAGGAGCTCTCCACGGCGGTGACCATGTTCCGCATGAAGCCCGAGGACGGCAGGCTGCTGCCGATGTCCGACGTGGGCGGCGACACGGAACAACGGGGCAACGGCTTCCCGGAAACCATCTGGGCGGACTACACGAACGCGACGCCCCGGGCCTGAGCACCGCTTTACGGCATGGAGGCGGGGCATGCCATCGGTTCCGGCTCCGATCCACCCGTCCGTGTCCAAGACCGGGCCGCGCCCCATGGGCTGGGCCCCGGCCGGGCAGGGTGTCCCGGTGCTGATGACGACGCTTTCCGAGTACCCCGCTCTCGTACAACCAGGAGAAGATCCCGCTGTGGATGGGGTTCGTGTTCGAGCTCCCCGGGCCTTTGGACGTCGAGACGTTCCGCGGGACGCTGCGGCTGTGGACCGAACGCCATGAGACCCTGCGCAGCGGATTCCGTACGACGGACGCGGGAACGGACCGGTTCACCGTCGACGCCGACGCGGTGTCCGTGAACGACGCGGTCGAGGAAGCCTGTCATGACGCGGGCGGTGGCTTCCGGGACACGGCGGTGGAACGAATGGAACGCCCGGCCCCTGGTCCGGAGGTGCTTTCCCGGGTCAACCGCACCCATGAAGGAGTGCGGTTGACCGCACGCTATCCCGGGACGGAGATTGCCACCGCGAGCGTCACCGAATTCGCCGATCGCGTCCGGGGCGTGCTCCGGAGCGTGGCGAAGACCGGCGACTACGTATTCCGCAGTCGCTCGACGACAGGAGGAGGAACGGCATGACCTCTGCATACGAGACCGTGGAAGCCGCCCTGACGGGCAAGTTCAAGGTGCGTCCCGAGAAGTTCGCCCCCGAAGCCCCTCTGGTCTCCCTGGACCTGGACTCGCTGGACGTCGTCGAACTGCTCTTCACCCTGGGCCGGGACCTGGGGGTCAGGGTCGGCGAGGACGAGGTGACCTCGCGGCACACGGTCGCCGAGCTGGTGGCCACGCTGGACACGAAGCTCGCGCTGCGGGCCGTGGAATCCGGGCGGTGAACCGCCCCGAGGCCGCCGTGACCGGTCTCGGCATGGTGAGCCCTCTCCGGCCTGCCTGTCGACTTCTCCTGCCGCGTCCCGGACTTCGTACCCGAGGAGCACCTCGAAGGCCGGGCCCTGTGACGTACGGACCGCTGCGCGCAGTTCGTCGCCGCCGCGCGCGAGGGCGTACGTGACGCGGGCCTCGACCCCGAGAGCTGGGACGGCACCCGGGTGGCCGTCGTCATCGGTACCTGCTTCGGCGGCCGGCGGGTGGGCGAGGACGCCCACGGCGACCTGCTCCGGGACGGGCCCGAAACGGTCCCGCCGACCCTGATCTCCAAGACGCTCCCCAACATGCCCGCCGCCGAGGCCGCGTTGACGACGGCGCCGGCTCAGGCCGGTGTCGCTCCCCACGAGGTGGACCACGTCAACGCGCACGGCACCGCGACCCGCCTCAACGACTCCACCGAGGCCGCCCTCACCGCCCGCGCCCTCCCGCACGCCCCCAACACTCCAACGACAACTGGTCCCCCCGACGGCCAACCTCGATTCCCTCGACCCGGACATCGAATCGGACGTGGTGTCCAAGACCGCGCGGGAGCAGCACGTCGACGTGGCGGTCAGTAACACGTTCGGCTTCGGCGGACACAACGCGGTCCTGGCCTTCCGGAACTGAGAAGTTAAGGAATCAATCAATTCCCGGAACGTTCTGAGGGTTTGAAGGGTGAGGGGCCCTTGGGTCAACCCTTGACGAGTAAGAAGATCGTCAATATATGATCAAGAAGTCGATTCGCCGTACGCGAGAGGGCAGTGATCCAAGTCCGGATCACTGCCCTCTGTGTGCGGTGGGACACCCGCACCCCGACCATCTTTGGCGAGCTGAGCGAGGGCGCGGGCGTCCTGTTACGCAAGGAGGAATAGTACGTGAACCGCAAGACTCTGCGCATTTCCGCCGCCACCGCGATGGCCGCGGTCGCCTTCGGTATCGCCGCCCCGGCCGCCAGTGCCGCCGATGTGAACCGCGCTCCCGCCGCCCAGTCCGCCCCGGCCGCGCAGCCCGAGCTCAGCGCCGCCCAGGCGCGTCAGCTGCTGGCCACCCCCGAGATCTCCGCGGAGCTCCAGGGCGAGGGCCGGGCCGCCGTCGAGGCGGTGGCGGAGGGCGAGACCTCGCCGCGAGTGAAGCGCAGCGCCGCCAGCAGCGCGGGCAAGGCCCTGCTCAACGCCATCAAGAAGCAGGGCCCGAAGTTCTACAAGTCGGCCGTGAACGCGGCGAAGGGCGGCACCAAGTCCTTCAAGAAGTGGGTCGACGGTCTGGCCTGGTACCACCCCGTGCGGATCGCCATCGCCGCCAGCGGCGCGGACGCGATCGACTGGGTCGTCGGCCAGCTGATCGGCTGAAGGCGCTGACACCATGACACGTCAGGACGGGAGCAGCGTGCGCGGCCCCAAGTCGCTCGAGGCGAACCTGTGGAGCTCGGCACTCGTCTTCTCGTGCTTGTGCCTGCTGTCGCGGGTAGGGCGCGTGGCGAGCTTCTTCGACCGCTTCGACGGGATCACCGTGATCCTCTACGTACTCGGCTGGGTGGGGCCCGCCCTCGCCCTCGCGCTGTGCGCCGCGCGACGGCGCGCACCGTGGAACGGGGCGGTCGTACCCGTCACCGTCCACGCCGCCTCGGGCCTGCTGTACGGCCTGGGCATCGGGTGGGACTGAGTGTCATGCCGGCCGGCCGATCCCGCTGTGGGTCGGTCGGCCCTTATCCGAAAGGCCGGTCCGCCATGTCGGAACCGCATCCCGGGGCAGCCCTGCTCACCGCCTCCGGACTCGCCAGGACCTACCGGGGGAAGAAGGTCGTCGACGGGGTCTCCTTCTCGGTGCCCGAGGGCTCGGTGACCGGCCTGCTGGGGGCGAACGGCGCGGGCAAGACCACCACGCTCCGGCTGATGCTGGGGCTCGCGCGAGGACAGGGTGAAACCAGATTCCTCGGACGCCCGTTGAGCGACTGGCACAGCCCCGGACAGGTCGTCGGAGCCGTGCTCGGCGGCGTCGGCGGCCACCCGCGGCACCGGCTCCGCGATCACCTCACCATGGTGGCGCACGGCCTCGGCGTCCCCGCCGGGAACGTGGGCCCGGCCCTGGCCCGCGTAGGGCTCGAACAGGCCGCCGGGCACCGGCTCGGCCAGTTGTCCCTCGGTATGGGGCAGCGCGTCGGTCTGGCGCAGGCGCTCCTGGGCTCGCCCCGGGTCCTGGTGCTGGACGAACCCTTCAACGGCCTCGACCCCCACTCCATCGCCTGGCTGCGGGAAACGCTGCGGCGCTTCGCCGACGAGGGCGGCGCCGTGCTCCTCTCCAGCCACCTGCTGGCGGAGATCGACCAACTGGCCGACCGCGTCGTGGTGATGGCGCGTGGCCGCGTCACGGCGCAATCCACGGTGGACGACATCGCGCGGCGGGCCGGGCGCCACGTCATCGTGGAGAGCCCGCAGCCGGAGCGGCTCGCGGCAGCCGTCGTAGCGCTCGGGGCGGGTCTGGAGTCGCTCGATGCCGGACGGGCGCGGATCACCGGACTCGACCGGCGCCAGGTCGGGCACCTCGCCGCCGACCACGGCATCCCGCTGTACTGGCTGGGGGAGGAGACCTCGTCCGTCGAGGAGTTCTACCTCTCCGTCGCGGAACAGGAGTTCAGCACACCATGACCACTATGGCCCCGCTCGGGGCGGCGCACCGCTCGTGCGCCGCGCGGGCACTGCGATACGAGTGGAAACGGCTGTCAGCGCTGCGCTCGCCGTGGATCCTCGCCGGTCTCGTCCTCCTGATCGGCATCGGGAACGGCATCGACATCGGCCTCAAGGACTATTCGCTCACCGCGATGGCGGACGTCCTCCAATTTGCGCCCCTCGCCTCCCAGGCACCGATGTCCGCGTTCCTCCTCTTCGCCCTCGGGGCGACGGCCGTCTCCGCGGAGTACGCGCACCACGCCGCCCGGACGACCTTCCTCACCCTCTCCTCACGCCGCACCGCATACGTGGCGAAGCTCGCGGTCACGTCGGGAGCGGCGGCGGCGACCGCGCTCGGCGCGACGCTGCTGAGCGCGCTGATCGCGAGCGTGATGCTCGCCGTACGCGGTGCGCCCCTGCCGGACTGGCCCGGACTGGCAGCCCCGCTCGCGGTCTTCGCCGTCGTGATGCTCTGCTGGCCCGCGCTCGCGGCAGGGCTCACCGCCCTGATCCGGCACCGCTTGCCCGTCGTGATGTTCCTGCTGCTGTGGCCCCTGGCCCTGGAACGGCTGGTGGGCTTCCTCCTCGGCAAGCTCCCCGGGCTGTCGGGCGCCTCGGAGTACCTCCCCTTTGCCGCCGCACGCGCCGCGCTGTACTGCGTCCGGGGCGACTCGGAGGACGCCGGGTTCGCCAAGGCGCTGCTCGGCAGCGAGATCCATCCCGCGCTCGGGCTTGTGATCTTCTGTGCGTTCACGGTGGCCGTGGCGATCGCGGGCGGGGTCGCGTACGCGCGCCGCGATGTCTGACGGGCGGCTGAACCCGGGCGGTTCACCCTGGGCGAGGACAGGGGTGCGGGCACGTCTCCCGGAATCCGCGGCTGACGCCGGCGGCTGCTCTGGTCGGGGCTCATGCGGCCGCCGCGTTGGCACTGCTGGTGGCCGCGGCAGCGCCTACCAGGTGCCAGCCCGCAAGAAGGGCTGAACCAGGAGCTGGTGGATCGGGCAACACCGTTCCGGAGCGCTGGGGCCTCCTAGCGGAGTCGTTCCATGACTGCCTTGCACGCCGATGCCGCATGAGTGAGGCCCAATTCCCCGTAGATGCGGTGGGCTTCCCGGAGGGCAGCCAGCGTGGCCTCCCGGTTCCCCACCTGCTGGTAGCAGGCGGCAGCGCCTTCGAGCGCCCGCGCCTCGTGGAGAGGCGTGCACAACTCGCGTGCCGTGTCACGTGCCTGCGTGTAACGGTCGAGTGCCGCTAAGGGGTCGGCATCGCCGTGCCGTAACGATAACCCGCCCAGGTTGACCAGTGCCTCCACCTCCCCGATCCGGTGCCCGACGTTCCTGGCGATCTCCAGCGATTTCTCGACCGGGCCAAACGCCTTCGTGGGATCGCCGTTGAGGTGGTGAAGGATACCGAGATCGTTGAGGGCGCTCGCCTCACCATGCCGCTCACCGATATCCTGATAGATTCGCAGTGCCTGATCGAGGAGTTCGCCCGCCTTTCCGTAGTCACTCAACCAGCATTGGACGCGCCCGAGCTCATTACGGGCGTTCGCTTCTCCCTGGCGGGATCCGATCGAGCGGTAGAGGTCCAGTGCTTGTTTGTGCAGGGAAGCCGAAGCCGCATATTCTCCCGCCACTTCTCGAATACGGCCCAGTTCCAAGAGAGCCGCAGCCTGCCCGTACAGACTGCCTTGTTCCATGAACAGGGCGAGCGAACGCTTCGCAAGAAGGGTGGCTTCCTGAAATTTGCCGGTGTTGAAAAGGGGGGTCCCAAGAGTGAGCAGCGTACCGGCCTGTTCCTGACGAGAGCCATGAATTTCGTAGAGAGTCAGAGCCTTCTTCTGCAACCCAATGGACTCGTTGAACTTACTCATCAACGCGTACACCCGGCCGAGTTCGCGGAGAACGCTTGCCTCTCCGTTGCGGTCGCAGACCAGGCGGCAACTGATCAACGCGGGTAGCAACAGTCCGACAGCCTCTGTGTGACGGTCCATCATTCCGCTGACACGCCCGAGACCGGTGAGCGCCGCCGATTCCCATGGGTAGCCTTCACGGCCCACCGCGCGAAATCCGACCAAGCCCCTGTACAGGTGTTCCTCCGCCTCTGGATAATTCCCCTCCTCTCTTGCAGCAGTACCGAGTTCATGGGACGTGATGGCCACCCCAAGACGATCACCCATGTCCGTGTACAGGGCCATGGCCTCACCCAGGAGATCGCGGCAGGACGAGCGTTTACACATCAGGAGGCGGATTCTGGCCAACTCGACCAAGGCATCGGCCTCCACTCCACGATCTCCGAGGCATCTCGCAGAGGAGACTGCCATGCTGCTTACGGCATCCGCCTTCGGCCAAGGCCCCTCCAAGCGCAGGTAAACGGCCATCGCAGAAGCCATACGAACGACATGCGTATGCTCTGCCAGCGCGAGAGCCATATCCACACAGGCGAGCAGGTTGGTGAGCTCCGTACGGAGCCACCCCAGTGCCTTTCCCCGGCTGGTCAGCGTTGGCACTGCGGACGGTGACGTATCGACGTCGAGGCGCAGATGGTGGCGTGCGGCGACTTCTCGAGTCGCGCATGCGGCCGTGAACTCGTAGTAGTTCAACAAGCGTTCAATGGACCGAGCTCGGTCCTCGGCTGTATCACGTGTGCCGAGCGTGCGAGAAAACTCGCACAACAGGTCGTGGAAATGGAAGCGACCCTGGGTCCCCTCCTCCAGGAGGTGATCGTTGTAAAGGCTCTCCAGCGCGGCATGAGCCTGTGGCAGAGGTATGTCGTCAAGGGCGGCCACCGCGTGAGCGTCCAGTTCTGCTCCGGGATGCAGACCGAGGCGACGGAAGAGCCGCTGTACTTCGGGCAGCAGGTCGCGGTAGGACATGTCGAAGGCTGCGGCGACGCTCCTGTTCTCGACACCCAGCTCTTCGAGACGCCGATCCGTCTCGGCGAAGTCGCTTGCGAGTCGACTGACAGTCCACGTGGGATGGTGGGCGAGACGACGGGCCAGTAGGACGATGGCGAGGGGCAGGTGCCCGCACCTCTTCACGATGCTCTTGACTGCCCTCGTATCGGTCTTGCGAATGGTTCGGTTGGCGTTCTTGGCGAACAGGCTCACTGCTTGGCCGGGTGACAACACGTCCAGTACCAGAGACTGCACGCCGTCGAGGGCGGACAGGCGTCGGCGGCTCGTCACCAGGGTCAGGCAATCCGGGCTGCTGGGCAGCAACGGCTCGATCTGCTCGCTTCCCGCCGCGCCGTCCAGAATGAGGAGAACGCGCTTGCCATGGAGGCGCGACCGCCACAGGCATGAACGCTCCTCAACTGTGTCGGGCAGATGCTCGGGAGCTATGCCCAGGCGCGCGAGGAGAGCGGCCAGGACGTCCGTGGCTTTCGCAGCGGTGCGGCCTGGAGTGTGCGCCCCCAAGGACACGTGGAAGAGTCTGTCTGGGAACCGTTCCGCTAGCTGGTGCGCCACATGGGTCGCCAAAGCGGACTTACCTACGCCGGGCATTCCGCTGAGCACATACACCCGTACCGCGCACCGCGTGTCAATGAAGGCGAGCAATTCATTAAGTTCCTTGCGCGGGACGAAATATGGCACGTCACGCATGAGGGTGTACTTGAGCATGGGATGTGCTGCGGACGAGAGCCGTGACAGCGCATCGCCAGGGAGGTTGTTCTCGTACTTGACGTAGTCGCCCTGGGCGACCTGAATGATCTCGCTACCGTCGGATGCGCGCACGTCCTGTCGGGCGCCCGGCGGCGGCTCATCGTCGTGCGGGATCACGGCTGGGGCGGCTGGGCTCGGACCACAACATCCCCGCCGGCCTGGATGATTTGACTCTGTTGGCTTCCCTGCACGTTCTGAGTGAACGAAGCGGCGCGATGCCGCGCGTGCGGATCCAGTACAGGAATTATCTCCTCGTCCAGAATCCTTTGCGTTTCCGAGGTGAGTTGCGGATTTTCGGTGAGGAGCCGTCGGAGTCGTAGGGTCCAGAGAGTCTCCAGCGCCCTTTCCATTTCGGAGCCTTGCTCGCCGCGCGCCTCAAGCGCTTCGGCCCGTAACTCGCTCAGCTTGGTGTCGATTTCCTCGGCACGCTCCGGATGGGCCCGCCGGAACAGGTTTGACACAGCGTTACTTGCCTGTCGCCAGGCATCCGAGGCGGCTGCGGCGACGATTGCACTACCGACTTGGGCGACGGGCGGATCCATGCACTGCTCCCCCGATCAGAACTCCGAGGGTTACCACTGTAATGGCGTCCGCTCGCCTCTTGGGGGGTAATGGCTGTCCTCACGAATTTCCTTGGTGGCATGTTGTACCGCTGCCCCCGGAGGTGGGTGCCAGTCCGCTGCGCCTCGGTCTATTTCATGGCTGCGAGGTCGAGTTGACGCGCGTAGCTGGAAGGCCGACCCGCTCACGCGTGGCGTGCGGGGGCGTATGGCGAGTCGTGAGTCGCTCATGTGTCTGTCGTACGGGTTCCCTAAGGTCCTCTACAGTGGCCCGACGATCAAGAGGCCGGTCGTCGGCCTGGGGTATGGGGAAGGGCGCAGGCGCATGCACTACCAGATAGACAGGGTCCCGGCGAGGTCGGCTGGTGAGCTTCCGGGCGGGAATCCGGTCGGCAAGCAAGATTCGCCCTGAACCGGGACCTTGACACATCCCGGCTTGCTGCACCGGGCGGCGGTCGGTGCAGCAGCCGGGGTTGACGGCGCTGAACCGCAGTCGCTGCTGCCGTGCTCGGCGGCGAGTGTCTCGGTCGGTGAGGCGAGGGCCACCTTGGCGGAGGCAGCGGCCCTGTGCACCCCAGGGCTCCATCTTGGCCGAGAGGGAACCGGTGTTGATGATGTGGCGTCCCGCGGTCGAGCATGGACAGGAGTGCCGCGTGGATCGCGGCGATCGCGGCGGGATCTCCGGCAGGTCGGATCGAGAGTGATCGGCGCGGTCGTGCCCGTCACTGTGCACGCCGCCTCGGGGCTGTTGTACGGCGTGGGCATCGGCTGGGGCTGAGTCCCCTCGGCGGAGAAGGGGAACCCTGTCCGTGGGCACCCCTTCTCCTGGCGCGTCAGCGCTGGGCGGAGTCGCGGCGGCGGGCCGCGAGGAGGAAGGCGCCGCCCGCGCCGAGTGCGACGGTGGCGCCGCCGATGGCCCACGAGGTGGCCGAACCCGCGCCGGTGGAGGCGAGTTCGGTGCCGTCGCCGGCCGGCTTGGCCTTGTTGCCGGACGTCGCGGTCGTGGTCGCGGGCTTGGCGTCGGTGCCGTTGCCCTGCTTCTGCGCCTTGTCGTCGGCGGGCTTGGTGTCCTTGTCGCCGTCCTTCTTCGCGTCCTCGTCCTTGCGCTTCGCGGCTTCCTCGTCCGCCTTGTCCTTGGCGGCGGCCTCGTACCGGCCGGTCTCCAGGAAGCGTTCGATGTCCTCCGGGGTGCCCTGCAGCGCGGCCTTGGCGGCCGCCTTCACGGCCGGGCCACCGGTACTGAGGATCTGGAAGACGCGCACCCGGTTGTCTGCCCGGCGGGCGGTGTGCTGGCCGGTCTCCAGGAAGCGGACCCGGTCCTCGGCGGTGCCGTTGAGCGCCTCCTGCGCGGCGGCCTGGAGGCCCGGACCGGGGTTGTTGTGGTCGGCGATCATCCGGAGGATCGCGAAGCGGTTGTCCTCGTCGCGGGCCTTGTACTGACCGGTCTCCAGGAAGCGGCGCAGGTCCTCGGCGGTGCCGTTCAGCGCCTTCTGCGCCTCGCGGTGGAGGCCCTTGCCGATGTTCTCGTCCGCGAGCATCTTGGCGATCGCGACGCGGTCCTGCTCCTCCTGCGAGCCCCGCTTCGGGGTCTCGGGCGCGGGCTGCTCGGCCGGCTTCGTCTCCGCCGCCTTGTCCGCCGCCTTGTCCGTGGTCTCGTCAGTGGCCTTTTCCGTGCTCTGCTCCGCCGGCTTCTCCGCCGTCGAAGCGGCGGTGGGCTGGCCGCTGTCGGCGGCGAAGGCCGGGGAGGAGAAGAGGACGGCCGGTGCGCGGGAGTGCGATTCCCGCCGCGCGCCCCCCGACCGCGCAGGGCAACCCTCCGCGCACGTGGTTCACGCCCTGACGGGGACCTTCCGTTTCCCCCACGCTGTTGGTGCCGTCGGCCTCGGGGAGGGCCGGTCGGAGTCTCGCCACCATGGGGGTTCCGTGTTGTCGCCGTCCGAGCTTCCGCGTCGTGATGTGCAGGTGGTCGTGGTCGGTGCCGGATTCTCCGGTATCGGTGCCGCCATCCGATTGCGTCAGGAGGGTTTCCGCGACCTCGTGGTGCTGGAGAAAGCCGGGCAACTCGGGGGAACGTGGCGGGACAATACCTATCCCGGCTGCGCGTGTGACGTCCCGTCCTCGCTGTATTCCTATTCCTTCACCCCGAACCCGGGCTGGAGCAGAACCTTCGCCGGGCAGCGGGAGATCCACGCCTACCTGCGGGCGACCGCGGACCGTTACGGGGTCGGCGACGTGCTGCGGTGCGGCGTCCGCGTCCTGCGCGCCGACTGGGACCGAGGCGGACGGTGCTGGCGGCTGGAGACCAGTGACGGCGCGTACAGCGCCGCGGCGCTGGTGCTGGCCACCGGACCGTGGCACGAGCCGCGACGGCTCGACGTGCCGGGGCTCGACGCGTTCCCCGGGCCGGTGTTCCACACCGCCGAGTGGGACCACTCCGTGGACCTCACCGGCCGCCGCGTCGCCGTGGTCGGCGGCGGCGCCTCGGCGGTCCAGATCGTCCCGGCCGTCCAGGACCGGGCCGCGGTCGTGCACCTCTTCCAGCGCACCGCCCAGTGGCTGCTGCCCAGACCCGACCTTCCGCTCCCTCCGGCCCTCAACCGGTGCCTGGACCGCGCACCGGTCCTGCAACGCGCCCTGCGCGCCGGGCAGTACGGCCTCCAGGAGGGCTTCGGCTACACCTTCCGCCACCCACGTCTCGTAGGCCCCGTGCAGGCCGCGGCCCGCGCCCATCTACGGCTCGCGGTACGCGACCGGGCACTGCGCCGGGCGCTGACACCCGACTACCGCCTGGGCTGCAAACGCCTGCTGACCTCCAGCACGTTCTACCCCGCACTGACCCGGCCCCACGTCCACCTCCACCCCACCGCCGTCACCGCCGTACGCGGCCGGCACGTCATCGGCGCCGACGGCACGGCGGCCGAGGCCGACGTGGTGATCACCGCCACGGGCTTCCGCATGGGCGAGCTGCCGCTGGCCCGTGGCCTGTACGGCGCTGACGGCCGGACGCTGCACGAGACCTGGGACAAGGACGGCCCCGAGGCCTATCTCGGCACCAGCGTCAGCGGCTTCCCCAACCTCTTCCTCCTCCTGGGCCCCAACCTCCTCGCCGGCTCCACCTCCGCCATCAGCGTCCTGGAAGCCCAACTCGCGTACGTCTGCGCCGCGATGACCCACCTGCGCCGCACCGGCCACACCTCCCTGGACGTACGGCCGGACGTCCAGGCCGACCACAACGCCGCGGTGCAGGAGGCGCTCGGGACCACCGTCTACAACACCGGCGGCTGCTCCAGCTACTACATCGGCTCCCACGGGCGCAACACCTTCTGCTGGCCCTGGTCCACCGGCCGACTCGTCCGCCGCCTGAACCACTTCGACCCCACCGCCTACACCTGCCACGCACCCGCCGCGGACCCCGGCCCCCTGGCAGACAAGGAAGGAATCACCACATGACGCGGCGGCGCCCCAGGCCACGGCCGTACGACCGGGAGCTCGACAGCCTGCGGCCCGTCGGACGTGCCGGGGAGCAGGAACCGTCCCCCGTCGGCTGGTACTTCGCCCGCTTCAGCAAGCACCTCCGCCCCGGCCAGGTGGTCCCCGTCACCTACATGGACCGGCAGTACGCGCTGTTCCGTACCCGCGACGGGCAGGTCGGCATGATCGACAGCCAGTGCTGTCACATGGGCGCCGACCTCGGCCGGTGCGGGCACGTGCGCGAGGACAGGCTCGTCTGCGGCTTCCACGCCTGGGAGTTCGACAGGGAGGGCGTGTGCCGGAAGATCCCCGGCGCGGAACGGATTCCCGCCAGGGCCGTGCAACGCGGCCTTCCCGTGACCGAGCTGGCGGGTGTCATCTGGTTCTGGCACGGGCCGGGGACCCCGGAGCCCATGAGCGAGCTGGGCTTCGCCGAGGACCGCCGCCGCCATCTCTTCCTGGCCGGCGAGGTGCTCGTGTGCCACGCGGACCTGCTCCCGATCGGTGAGCACGTCACCGACGCCGCGCACTGGGCCTACACGCACAGCAAAGGGCACCCGATGGTCTCGGTCCCGCTGCGGGACGAGGGGCGCCACTTCTCGTTCCGCATCCAGCCCGCCGACGACTCGGGCGACCTCCGCATCCACCGCTTCCGCCCGCGCGTCATGGTCTCCATGGCGAACCCGACCACCGCCGTGGTCGTCCAGCAACTGGGCCCCGAGCCCGACGGCAAGCCCCACCGGATGGCCTTCGTCGCCGCCATGAGCCCCGTACGGCCCGGTGTCACGATCGCGACCTGGATGCTGGTCGTCAGGAAATTCGGCCCCGACTGGCTGCTCTGGCCGGTCAACCGGCTCTGGGCGGCGGGCCTGTGGCGCCTGGTCAGGCGCAACCACCATGCCGACTTCGACATCCTGCGCTGGATGCGCCCGGTGCCCAAGGATCTCTGGTCGGCGACGGACGGCCCCACCGTGCGCGCCTATCGGCGCTTCTACCGCCGCAACCTTCCGCCCGTCCCGGGCCCGGTTTTGGGGGTGCCCATGTCGGACTCGGGTTCGGGTGGCCGCTCGGTGGGGTCGGTTGTCGGCGTGCGGCGCCGCCTCCAACTGCCCATCGGGCACACTCTGTTCATCCTGCGCCGCGCCCTGACGCGGCGCAGGTGACGGTAAGTGAACGAGCGGGAGGGCCGATGCTGAAGCGGTTGGGTTTGTTCGTCATGGCCGCGGCCCTGTTGATCTTCGGGTCAACGGGTGCCGGCATGACTCACGAAGTGCGCCCAGGCGGCGGCGGGGACAGCGAGTCGGGGTCCGTGCTGGTGCTTTGAGTCGCGTATGTGGATGGCTTGGGGGAGGGCGGCGATTTCGACACACTCGGCGCCTTCCTCGTCGCTGTGGCTGGACTTGAACCAAGCGGCGGCGATTTCGACGCAGTCCCCGCCTCCGCCATCGCTGTAGCTGGACTTGAACCACGCCAGCATACCGATCGTCATTCCTCCGCCAACTTCCTGATGAACTCCGCCGATTCCTCGGCGTTGAGAGCTTGGGCCTGGAGCATGCCGTAACGCATGGAGAAGGAGCTGATCTTGTCCAGATCCGAGATCAGCGTGCTGACCTCCTGGCTCTCCGTGTACACGTAACGCTCGTGCTCGACGTTCTCCAGGATGACCATCGGGCCATTGAGCCACCCATGGGCGCCCCGGTCTTCCGGGAGAACGTGAATGAACACGTTGGGGAGCTCGCTGAGTTCGAGTAGGTGTCGCAGTTGCCGCTTCATAGCCCCCGGCCCGCCTACTCCGGTGCGCAGTGCGGCCGCGTAGATGACGAAGGTGTACATAGCAGTCGGCTTCTCTGCCAGCATGTTTTGCCGCTGAACTCGGGCTTGCACCCACTTCTCGATCGTCTCTTCGTCGAGGATCGGGCACTGGTTGCCCATGAGGGCCCGCGCGTACTCCTCGGTCTGGAGCAGTCCAGGGATGAGAAGTGTCTGGTACGAGTGGAGGACGACGGCCTCCGCCTCCGCGTTCAGGAAGGCGTGCGCCCGCGAGGGCGCCTTGTCCGGCAGCAGATACACATACGCCGCCTTCAGCTTCCCCCGCGCGCCGCACATTTCGTCGGCGATCTCCAGGACATGGAGCGTCGGCTTGCGCCGACCCTGCTCCATGGACTTGATGGTCTCGGAGACGTACCCCGCCTCCTCCGCCAACTGCTCGCGGCTGACGCCCGCTTCGGTGCGCCAGAGCTTCATCTGGTTGCCGCAGTACCGCCAGGCGATCGGCGGCTCGGTCAGTAGGCTCGTCATCGACACCCCACCTGTTCCTAGGTCCTTCCGTATCAACGGAGGCTAGGAGCGGCAAGTGTCGAACGCGTCGAGTTCGAATCAATTTGCCACGTACGGGTGAGGGAAATGCTACGGCGGGGCACCGCGCAGGGTGCCCCGCCGTACGGTCAGACCCGGCCGCGTGTGGAGCGCAGGTGCTGTGCGATGGGGGACAAGGACGAGTAGAGCGCCTTGAGTTCGGGTTCGCCGAGCAGGTCGATGAAGTGCTCGCGGACGGATGCGACATGGTGCGGAGCCACCTTGCGCATGGTCTCCCAGCCCTGCTCGGTGAGGACGGCGTAGAGCCCGCGGCGGTCGGACTCGCAGTTCTCCCGGCGGACCAGGCCGGCGTTCTCCATGCGGGTGATCTGGTGGGAGAGGCGGCTCTTGGACTGGAGAGTGGCCGTGGCGAGGTCGCTCATCCGCATCCGGTGCCCCTCCGACTCCGAGAGGTTCACCAGGATCTCGTAGTCGTTGTTGGTCAGGCCGAAGGGCTGAAGGTCCCGTTCGAGCTGGTGCATCAGCAGTCTGCTGACATCCAGGTGGGCGCGCCACGCGCGCTGTTCCTCTTCGCTGAGCCAGCGAGTGCCGTTCTCGGTGTCCATAGACATAGAGGAATTCTACCTAAGAAAGTTGAATCATTAACCAATATGGGTGAGGTGAGAGGTCAGGCGTTCGACGTCACCCTCCGCAGGGTACCGCTCACAGCCCGAAGCGGCGCTGGAGGTCCCCTAGCTGGCCGGGCATGCGGGGCATAGATGGCTGATTATGCGGGCTTGCGTTCGGGACGCCGTCCTGCTCGGGGGCCTCGCCGGTCGGAATGTCGGCCATCAGCTGCTCCGTCGACTGCAGCAGCACCGTACCGGCGCCGACGAACTCGAATTGGTGCTCCTCGCCCGAAACACCGCCGAGCCCCGTATAGGCCCGTACGCCGCCGAACACGCCCTTCAGATAGTGATGGTCATAGTGGTGGCAGGGCGAGGGGCAGTCCGCCCAGCCGACCAGCGCCTGGGGGTCGACGCGGATCGGGGGTTCGGCGAAGACGACGGGGCCGTTCGACGCGGCCACGAATTTGCCCGTGCCGAGCAGGGTGAGGAAGCCCGGAATGATGGACTGCTTCAGCGTGAGCGACGGTTCGAAGGCCAGCAGATTGCCCGAGCGGACCGTGAGATTGCCGTCGTCCAGGTCGTAGGAATTGACGTCGAAGCTCCGGTCGGCCAGCAGCATCTTGCCCTGGCCCTCGGCGACCACCCAGTCCGCCGCGTGCAGCGGCGAATGGAAGCTGCCCGCGATGAGGTGCTCCAGTACGCCGTGGCCGATGCCGTGGAAGTCGATGCGCCCGTAATAGGCGATCATCTTGCCCTTCTGCAGGAACCACCGGCCGTTGAGATCCACGCTGAAGGCATACGGATTGACGTTGTCGTCGGCCGGAAGCGTCTGTGCGTCATGGATGGCGGGACCGTTCACAGCTTCTCCTCCGACGCCTGT
Source organism: Streptomyces sp. NPDC002537 (assembly GCF_053594975.1). NCBI lineage: Bacteria > Bacillati > Actinomycetota > Actinomycetes > Kitasatosporales > Streptomycetaceae > Streptomyces > Streptomyces sp. NPDC002537. The sequence goes on along the minus strand of NZ_JBSFWT010000074.1, from coordinate 8,386 downwards.
ACGTACACCGTGCCCTGGCCCGACAGTTCGAGCTGGAACGCCTCTCCGGAACCGCGACCGACCATTTCCCGCCAGCCGATGGCCGTCGACAGCTTGTTGCGCACCTCGCCGCGGTGGGCCACGTACGCCTGCGGGTCGACGTGGACCGGGCGGCCCGGCACGATCGGCAGCTCGATGAAGCCACCGTGGGCCATGACGGCGACGTCGCCCTTGCCCTGGAGGGTCGTCGTGAACAGGCCCTGGCCGGTGACCTGGCCGCGGACCATGCCCATCACACCGCCCTGCGAGCCCATGAACATCGTGCCCTGCCGGAGCGTGCCGTCGAAGGCGAGCAGGCGGTCGGCCTCCACGTAGAGCGTCTCGCCGTTGAGCTCGATGACGTGCACGTGGTGGCCGCCGTGGCCGAACATCACCGTGCCGTCGCCCTCGACCGTCATCAACGGCGTCGCCTCGTTGGCGATCCGGCGGCCGATCATGCTCATCACGCCGCCCTGGCCGCCGGTGATGCTGGGCGTGAAATTGACGTTCCCCTTGTACGCGAGCATGGCGCCGCGCTGGCTGAACATGCGCTGCCCGGGGCGCACCTGAGCCTCGACCATGCGGGAATTGAGGAGCCGGAACGGCATCAGAGGTCGCCCCCGATCGTGTTGCGCTCGCTGGGCTGGACGTACACCAGGCCGTCGCCCTCGAAGCGGATCTGGAAGGCCTCGCCCGAGCCCTCGCCGATGAACGTCCGGAAATTGACCCCCGACTGGAAATGCTGCTTCAGCCTGCCGGTGTGGGCGATGTACGCCCCCGGGTCGACCTGGAGCGGCATGCTCGGCGTCACGCGCAGCACGATCGCCGTGCCGTCCGACATGATCGCCGCCTGGCCGGTGCCCTCGACCGTGGTCGTGAAGAAGCCGTTGCCCTGCGAGGCGCCGCGCAGGCCGGTGAACGTGGTGCCGGTGCGGAGGCCGCCGTCCGTGCACAGGAGGTTGCTGGACTCCACGTACAGCGTCTCGCCGTGCAGCGTGACGAGGTTGATCTCGCTCGCGCGGTCCGCGAAATAGCAGGTGCCGCGCCCCTTCACCTCCATGACCGCCATCTGTTCGCCGGTGAGCCGACGGGTGACCATGCCGCGCAGGCCGTCGCCGCCACCGGTCAACTTCTTGAATGACATCTCGCCGTCGTACGCGACCATCGCGCCGTTCTTGGCCTTGACCGTGTCCCCGGAGAGATCGACGGCGAGAACTTTGCTCCCTTGGAGCCGAAACTGAGCCACGTCCCGACGCTAGTCGCACTGTGTACCGGTTCGACAGGCCCTTTGTCCCGGAACGGACCCGGATCTACAGATCGACATCGCGCCTGCGAGAATGGCCGCCGGGCTTGTGAATACCCTCACAAGCCGTAGTCGTCCCGCCACTCGACCACGAAGGTGCCCCCGTGGACATCAAGACCGCCTCCGCCCTGCGCCGGCTCCGACTGGTCTCCGCTCCGGAGGCCATCTCCTTCCTGCTCCTGATCGTCTGCTCCGTGCTCAAGCGGACCACCGACTTCAACGCGGTGCCCGCGATGGGGGCGATCCACGGGATCCTCTTCATCATCTACGTGATTTTCTGGGCGGACGCCTGGAACAAGACCAAGTGGAGCGTCAAGACCGCCGCCCTCTACTTCGTCCTCTCCGTCCTCCCCACCGGCGGCTTCTTCGCCGAGCGCATGCTCCGCCGCGAGGCCGAGGCGAGCGTCATCGCCGCCCGCGCCCGCAAGGAAGGCGTGATCAGCGCATGATCGTCGCTTTCTCCGTCTCCCCGCTCGGCGCCGGCGAGGACGTCGGCGAGTACGTGGCGGACGCGGTCCGCGTCGTCCGCGAGTCCGGCCTGCCCAACCGTACGGACGCCATGTTCACCTCCATCGAGGGTGAATGGGACGAGGTCATGGACGTCGTCAAGCGCGCCGTCGCGGCGGTCGAGGCGCGGTGCGGGCGGGTGTCCCTGGTCCTCAAGGCGGACATCCGCCCGGGGGTCACGAACGGGCTGACGTCGAAGGTCGAAACGGTCGAGAGGTATCTCGCGGAGGGCTGACCGTCCTGGTCGGTCCGGGGCCCGGCTCGGGGTGTGCGGCGCGCTGCGCGGTGCTTCGAGCCGGGTCTTTGTGCTTCCGGGCCTCCACGCGGAGGCGTCGGCTGCCCGAGTTCGAGGAGGCCTTCGAGTCGGGCGACCGCTGATCGCGAGCGGGAGTCAGCCGATGCCGAGCCGCGTCCGCACGGCATCGTGCGGCACCCCGACCGCCGTGCCGACGGCTCGGCGCTCCCGGTACCGGGCCGGCGCGAGGGCGTCCTCAAGGGCGGCGAGCTCCTGCGGACTGATCAGCACCGCTGCGGGCCGGCCGTGATCCGTGATCGTGATGCGCTCGCGGGCGCGCGAGACCCGGTGGACGAGCATCCCGAGGCGGGCGCGGGCCTCGGCGATCGGCAGTGTGTCACTCATGGCGTGAGTGTGCGGTGTGGCGGGCGGCTGGCGGGGGGCTCCCTCCGAAGGCTCCCGCGCGCCCCCAGGCGGAGGCGTGCGGCTCGTCGCGCGGGGCAGCATCGCCTGGCGATCCGGAATGCCGGTCACCGTCCCCGTTCAGGAGTGCCCCTGTGAGTACCTTCCGCCGTGCCGCCACCACCGCAGCCCTCACCCTGGGAGTCCTCGCCCTGGCCGTACCCGCCCCGGCCCTGGCCGACGACCATGCGGCCAACAGTGGCCTCACCGACTACCTGTTCGCGGGCGCTGTTGCCTTGGTCCAATTCCTGGCGGCGGCAACCTAGTTATGGACGCGGACCTAGGGGGCAGGCGTGCCTCTCCCTACGACGCGTCCGTGCACGACATGCGGGAAACCCCTCCCTCGTCAGGTATGGCATGAGTATGGTGACCATATGGCGAAGAAGAAGATCACCATCACGCTGGACGAGCGCAAGGTCGCCGAGGTCGAGCGCCTCGTCTCGGCGAGCAGTCGGGACGAGGCGGCGTCCACGTCCGCCTGGATCGAGGACGCCGTCACCGCCAAGCTGGCTCAGGCCGAGCGGGCCCAGCGTGCCGTGGACTGGCTGGTCGACCGGGCGCAGGCCGAGAACCCGGGCGGATGGGATGCGGCGCTGGCCGCCGTCAAGGCGGCCGACGAGCGCCGTGGTTTCGCCTCTGCCGAGGGGAAGCACGCCGCGTGAACACCGGGTACGTCCTGGACCACACTGCGGTGCGCGCGCTCGCTCACGGCAGCATCTACATGGCCGCCCGGGTGTTCCGTTCCGTGGAAGTGGCGCAGCCGCTCTACGTCCCCGCGGCCGCTTTCGCCCAAGGGCTCTCGGACAGTGCGCTCTCCGAGGTCGAGCAACAGCTCCATGATCTGCTGAGCGCACCGTGCTTCGTCTTCCGGCCCCTGGACGAGGCGTCGTGCTGGGCGGCGGCCCAGATCGCCCACGAGCGGGCAACCGACATCGCCACCGGCCACGCCGCGCACCTGGCACTCCGCTCCGGCCTGCCGGTCCTGACCCGTACCCCGGACACGTACAAGCGCATCGACGCACGCATCGACAGCGAGCCTGTCAGCTGACCCGGCGTCGCAGACGCGACCGCACCACCCTCTGCGCCACCGGCCCCAGCTCCTCCAACGCCTCAGCCAAGCCCGCCAGTTGCTCCAGGGTCGTGAAGGCCCGTTCCGCGCCCGCCGGGTCCACGCCCTCGTAGAGTTCCAGGCCCACGAAGGATGAAGCCACTGCCCGCGCCAGGCCCGTCGCGCCGGGGGTCACGGACGGGCTGACGTCGAAGGTCGAAACGGTCGAGAGGTATCTCGCGGAGGGCTGACCGTCCTGGTCGGTCCGGGGCCCGGCTCGGGGTGTGCGGCGCGCACCTTGAGCCGGGCTTTTGCGTTTCCCTGTCAAGGGGGCTAGCAATTGCTAGCATCGACCGTATGGCGACAGAGCAGAAGCAGCTGAACGTCCGGGTGGATCCACTCACTCACACATTGCTCAAGGCGCGCGCTGACCGTATGGGGGTGAGCTTGCAGGCTTACGTCTCCGGCTTGGTCGAGAGCGAGGTCGATCCGGTGCGTGACGCGTTCGTCTCCGGACTCGTCGACGACATGGTCGAGTTGCTGCCCGAGTTCGAGGAAGCCTTCGGGGTCGGTGACCGCTGATGTTCCTGCGCATCGACGCCCGCTGGATCGAGGAATCCCTCCAGCAGTTCGAGGAGCGGTCCGGGCGCGAGATCCGTGTCGACGACTGGGGCGCGCTCGCGGCAGCGGTGTACCGCCATGCCTACGAACTGCACGCGGGTGAGCCCTTCTACGTCGAGACGCCGGTCCGCGCCGCGGTGCTGCTCCAGATGTTCGTCACGGCCCGTCCGCTGGCCGACTACAACGGCCTGGTCGGGAGCGCCCTGGCCGTCCGCTATATGCGAGAGTCAGGCGAGCCGGTCAAGCCCCCGATGGGTGGCCTGGCCCAACTCGTCGCGGGCATCAGTGACAACACGCACACACTGCGTACGACGGCCGGGCTGTTGCGGTCCTGGGCGGCGCGCTGAGTGCGCGGTGCGCGCCTTGGGCCGGGCCTGTGGAATTGGCTGCGTGAGGGTCAGTCGATACCGAGCCGTCCTCGTGCGGCTTCGTGTTGTTCCAGTGCTGTGAGGGCCCGCTCCGCGCCGCCCGGGTCCACGTCCTCGTGCAGTTCCACGCCCACGAGCGCAGACGCCACCGCGCGGACGGGGGCCAGGAGCCGGTACCCATGGCGGTGCCGCCCGCCGCTCGGCACCCTGCAGTCATGCATACGACTTCCACAGCCGTCGGCGCGGCCGTGGTCGGGCCGGGGGCGCGGGGTGTCGTACGCTCTCGCTCACTGATCATGTCCTGATCAGTGAGAGTCGCAGGGGGGAACACCGTGTTTCTGGGGAAGAAGGCCGCCACCGCCGATGAGCAGGTCGTCGTGCTGCGGGACTCGCAGGCGATCGCCGAGGCCGTGTGCGAGGCGCTCGCCGGGGCCGGGGAAGAGGAGCGGGCCGGGCTGGAGCGGGCCGTCGCGCTGATCGAGCGGTACGCGGCGCGGCCCGAGCGGGAAGTGCGGGCGGAGTGGGTGCGCGGCATCCTCGCCGAGGCCGGGGTCGACGCGCGGAAGCAGGAACTGCACGCCGTCAAGGCGCTGCGCCAGGCGCAGCCGGGGCTGAGTCTGCGGGCCGCGGTGGAGCTGGTGCGCGACGTGCGGGAAGCGGACGCGGGACCGTCCGAGGGCTGAGAGGCCGAGAGGGCGCTCGCGGAAGCCGAGAGGCCCGGGGGTCGGTGGCGAGAGTGCGCGGCGCGGGGCAGTCCGGGAGCTGAGGGGTCCGGAAACCCGGTCGCGGGGTCTGGGCCTGACGGGAGGGCGTCCGCAGGGTGAGATGGCGGTGGCCGTGATGTTGCCTGACGGTAGGCTCGCCACGTGCCGAAGCCGCTCAGCCTCTCCTTCGATCCCATCGCCCGCGCCGACGAACTCTGGAAGCACCGCTGGGGATCCGTGCCGTCGATGGCCGCGATCACCTCGATCATGCGCGCCCACCAGATCCTCCTCGGCCAGGTCGACGCGGTCGTCAAGCCGTACGGGCTGACCTTCGCCCGCTACGAGGCCCTGGTGCTGCTCACCTTCAGCCGGGCGGGCGAGCTGCCGATGTCGAAGATCGGCGAGCGGCTGATGGTGCACCCGACGTCGGTCACCAACACGGTCGACCGGCTCGTCGTCTCCGGCCTCGTCGCCAAGCGGCCCAATCCCAACGACGGCCGTGGCACGCTCGCGTCGATCACCGACAAGGGCCGGGAGGTGGTCGAGGCGGCCACCCGCGATCTGATGGCCATGGACTTCGGGCTCGGGGCGTACGACGCCGGGCAGTGCGGGGAGATCTTCGAGTTGCTGCGGCCGCTGCGGGTGGCGGCGGAGGACTTCGCGGAGCCTTCCGACACGACGGGTGACGCGGCGGGCGACACGTCCGAGGCATAGCCGGGGGTGGCGAAGATCGCCCCGGAACGGGCGGTTACGCTCGTGGGCATGAAACAAAGCGTGCTGACCCGCTACCGCGTCCTGGCGTACGTCACGGGTGTGCTGCTGATCCTTCTGACGATCGGCATGATCGCCAAGTACGGGCTGGACATGGACGTCTCGGGTCCGGTCCGCGTCGTCGCCATCGCGCACGGCTGGCTCTATGTCCTCTACCTGGTCTTCGCCTTCGACATGGCCTCGAAGGCCAAGTGGCCCTTCGGCCGGCTGGTGTGGGTGCTGATCGCGGGCACCATCCCGACGGCGGCGTTCTTCGTCGAGCGCAAGGCCACGCGCGACCTGGAGCCCCTGGTCGCGGCGGAAGCCACAGCCTGACCCGCTCTTTCGCGCGACGCGCGCGGCACGGCCCCGGACAGCTCTTGTGTTCGGGGCTTTGTTGCGCGACGATTTACTAGGACGTCCTAGTAAATCGAGCCGGGGCGCGGAGAGGCGGTCGGAAGCACCATGGACGCAGCGGCGATCGAGGCAGGGCGCGAGCGTTGGCAGGCGCGCTACGACAAGGCCCGCAAGCGGGACGCGGACTTCACCACGCTCTCCGGCGACCCCGTGGAGCCGGTCTACGGGCCGCGCCCGGGTGACACGTACGAGGGATTCGAGCGGATCGGCTGGCCGGGGGAGTACCCCTTCACGCGCGGTCTGCACCCGACCGGCTACCGCGGCCGCACCTGGACCATCCGCCAGTTCGCGGGCTTCGGCAACGCCGAGCAGACCAACGAGCGCTACAAGATGATCCTCGCGGCCGGCGGCGGCGGTCTCTCCGTCGCCTTCGACATGCCGACGCTCATGGGCCGCGACTCCGACGACCCGCGCTCCCTCGGCGAGGTCGGCCACTGCGGCGTGGCCATCGACTCCGCCGCCGACATGGAGGTCCTCTTCAAGGACATCCCGCTCGGCGACGTCACCACCTCGATGACGATCAGCGGGCCCGCCGTTCCCGTCTTCTGCATGTACCTGGTCGCCGCCGAGCGGCAGGGCGTCGACCCGGCCGTCCTCAACGGCACCCTCCAGACGGACATCTTCAAGGAGTACATCGCCCAGAAGGAGTGGCTCTTCCCGCCCGAGCCCCATCTGCGCCTGATCGGCGACCTGATGGAGCACTGCACCCGCGCCATCCCCGCCTACAAGCCGCTCTCCGTCTCCGGCTACCACATCCGCGAGGCGGGCGCGACGGCCGCGCAGGAGCTCGCGTACACCCTCGCCGACGGCTTCGGCTACGTCGAGCTCGGGCTGTCCCGCGGCCTCGACGTCGACACCTTCGCCCCCGGTCTCTCCTTCTTCTTCGACGCGCACCTCGACTTCTTCGAGGAGATCGCGAAGTTCCGTGCGGCCCGCCGCATTTGGGCGCGCTGGATGCGCGACGTGTACGGCGCGCGGACCGACAAGGCGCAGTGGCTCCGCTTCCACACGCAGACGGCGGGCGTGTCGCTGACCGCCCAGCAGCCGTACAACAACGTCGTACGGACCGCCGTCGAGGCCCTCTCCGCCGTCCTCGGCGGTACGAACTCGCTGCACACCAACGCCCTGGACGAGACGCTCGCCCTGCCGAGCGAGCAGGCCGCCGAGATCGCGCTCCGCACCCAGCAGGTGCTGATGGAGGAGACGGGCGTCGCCAACGTCGCGGACCCGCTGGGCGGTTCGTGGTACGTCGAGCAGCTGACGGACCGGATCGAGGCCGACGCGGAGAAGATCTTCGAACAGATCAAGGAACGCGGCACCCGCGCCGTGCCGAACGGGGCCCACCCCATCGGCCCCATCACCTCCGGCATCCTGCGCGGCATCGAGGACGGCTGGTTCACCGGCGAGATCGCGGAGAGCGCCTTCCGGTACCAGCAGGCCCTGGAGAAGGACGAGAAGCGGGTCGTCGGCGTCAACGTCCACCACGGCTCCGTGACCGGCGACCTGGAGATCCTCCGGGTCAGCCACGAGGTGGAGCGCGAGCAGGTGCGGGTGCTCGGGGGCCGCAAGGCCGCGCGGGACGACGCGCGGGTGACCGCCTCGCTGAAGGCGATGCTCGCCGCCGCGCGGGACGGTTCCAACATGATCGAGCCGATGCTCGAAGCGGTGCGGGCGGAGGCGACGCTCGGGGAGATCTGTGACGCGCTCCGGGACGAGTGGGGTGTGTACGTGGAGCCGGCGGGGTTCTGACGGGTCCTCGCGCCGGACGGGCGGCCACCCGCCTTCCGGCTGCGGGCCGGTCCGCGCCTGCGGCGGGCTTGTTCCCCACCCCGCCCCTTCCCGGCTGTGTCGATTTGCGGCTCCGCCGCGTGGGGGGCTGCGCCCCAGCCCCCGCAACACGGCTTCGCCGCGTTGTCCTCAAACGCCGGACGGGCTGGATTTTCCAGCCCGTCC
>NZ_JBSFWT010000073.1:0-37234 GCF_053594975.1 Streptomyces sp. NPDC002537 | reverse complement strand
CATCGACACCGCCTGCTCCTCCTCACTCGTCGCACTCCACCTCGCCATCCAGGCACTACACAACAACGAATGCACACTCGCCCTCGCCGGCGGGGTGTCCGTGATGTCCACCCCCGAGACATTTATCGACTTCAGCAGACAGCGCAACCTGGCCCCGGACGGCAGGACGAAGGCGTTCGCCGGATCAGCGGACGGCACCAGCCTGTCCGAGGGTGTCGGTGTGCTGGTGGTGGAGCGGTTGTCGGACGCGCGGCGCAATGGCCATCGGGTGCTGGCGGTGGTGCGTGGCAGTGCGGTGAACCAGGACGGTGCGAGCAACGGCCTCACCGCGCCGAATGGCCCGTCGCAACAGCGGGTGATCCGGGCGGCGTTGGCGAACGCGCGTCTGTCGTCGGATCAGGTTGATGTGGTGGAGGCGCACGGCACGGGTACGGTGCTGGGTGATCCGATCGAGGCGCAGGCGTTGCTGGCGACGTACGGGAAAGACCGTCCGGAGGGGAAGCCGTTGTGGCTGGGTTCGGTGAAGTCGAACCTGGGTCATACGCAGGCTGCGGCTGGTGTGGCCGGGGTCATCAAGATGGTCATGGCGATGCGCAACGGCATGCTGCCCCGGACCCTGCACGTGGATGCGCCGACACCACACGTCGACTGGTCGGCCGGTGAGGTGGAGCTCCTCACCGAAGCGATTGCCTGGGCAGGTGAGGAACCCCGTCGTGCGGGGGTGTCGTCCTTCGGCATCAGCGGCACCAACGCGCATGTGATCCTCGAAGAGGCCCCGGCCGAGGAACATGCCGCCACGGACCTTCCGGAGCGGCCGGAGGCCACAGGCCCTGTGCTGTGGCCGGTCTCCGGGGCGAGCGCGGAGGGTTTGCGGGCGCAGGCACGGCAACTGCTGGACCTGGTACGGGACGACGATGCTCCGGACCCGGCGGACGTAGGGCTCGCACTGGCCACCACCCGTGCGCAGTTGGAGCACCGTGCAGTGATCGTCGCCTCCGGCCGTACTGAGCTGGCGGCCGGACTGGCCGCGCTGGCGGGCGAGGCCTCCGCTGCCGGGCTGGTGCAGGGCGTGGCCCGCACCAGCGGCAAAACCGCCTTCCTCTTCACCGGGCAGGGCGCGCAGCGGGTCGGTATGGGCCGTGAACTGTACGAGGCCTTCCCGGTGTTCGCCCAGGCCCTGGACGAGGTGTGCGGGCACTTCGACGGGCTGCTGGAAGTGCTGTTCGCGCAGGAGGGTTCGGTCGAGGCGGGGCTGCTGGAGCGTACGGAGTACGCACAGCCCGCCCTGTTCGCAGTCGAAACCGCACTGTTCCGCCTGGCCACATCCTGGGGCGTACGTCCGGATGTGGTGGCCGGTCACTCGGTGGGTGAGATCGCGGCGGCGTGTGCGGCGGGTGTGTTCTCGCTTGAGGATGCGTGTGCGTTGGTCGCGGCGCGCGGTCGTCTGATGCAGGCTCTCCCCGAGGGTGGGGTGATGGCAGCGGTCCAGGCGACCGAGGACGAGGTCCTCGCTCTCCTCGACGGCGCCACCGACGCGGCCATCGCCGCTGTCAATGGTCCGCGCGCGGTTGTGGTCTCCGGCGCCCGGAACACCGTGGATGCGATCGTGGAGGAGCTGCGGGGCCGGGGTCGCAAGACCTCCCTGCTGAAGGTCTCCCACGCTTTCCACTCGCCTCTCATGGACCCGATGCTCGACGATTTCCGTACGGTGGTCTCGGGTCTGGTGTTCGCCGAGCCGGGTATCCCGGTGGTCTCGACCGTCACCGGCCGTACCGCCGGTGTGGGTGAACTCACCTCGCCCGCTTACTGGGTGGAGCATGTCCGTCAGGCGGTCCGTTTCGCCGACGCCGTGCAGACCCTGGCCGGTGACGGTGTCACCACGTTCCTGGAGATCGGCCCGGACGCGGTCCTGACCGCGATGACCTCCACCGTGCTGGACGACGACACCACCCTCTGCATCCCACTCCTCCGCCGCAACCACCCCGAACAAACCGAAACCCTCACCGCACTCGCCCGCCTCTGGACCCACGGACACACCCTCGACTGGACCACCCTCCACACCAACAACCCCACCCAACACATCAACCTCCCCACCTACCCCTTCCAACGCCGCCGCTACTGGATCGAAGAAGGACCCGGCAGCGGCGACGCCACCGCCCTGGGCCAGGCACCCGCACACCACCCCCTCCTCGGCGCCGTACTCCACCGTGCCGGCTCGGACGAGACCATCCTCACCGGACGTGTCTCCCTGCGGACGCACCCCTGGATCGCCGATCACGCCATTGGTGACACCGTGCTCGTCCCGGGCACCGCGCTCGTCGAACTCGCCCTTCATGCCGGTGACCACACCGGCACCCCCCACCTCGAAGAGCTCACTCTTCAGGCACCGCTCGTGCTGCTCCCGGAGCAGGCCCTGTACCTCCAGGTCACGGTTGGCTCGCCCGACACGTCCGATCGCCGGACTATCACCGTCCACTCGCGCCCTCATTCCGGCGACGTCCTCACCGACACGCCGTGGACCCAGCACGCCCAAGGTGTCCTTGCCGGTCAGCTCCCCACAGGGGAACCCGACCCCGGCCTCGCCGTCTGGCCGCCCGCCGGAGCCCGGCCGCTGCCGGTGCGCGACGCCTACGAGGAGCTCGCGGCGCAGGGCTATCACTACGGCCCTGTCTTCCAGGGCCTTGAGGCCGCCTGGCAGCACGGCGACAGCGTCTGTGCCGAAGTCGCGCTTCCCGAGGAGGCTCACGGTGACGTCGGCGGGTTCGGGCTTCACCCCGCCCTCCTCGACGCCGCTCTGCACGCCGCCGATCTGGGCGGCGCCAATGCCGATGTCGATACCGATACCGATGCCGAGCGATCGGGCACGCTGCTGCCCTTTGCCTGGCAGGGAGTGACACTGCACGCATCCGGCGCGACGCGTCTGCGCGTGCGGATCACCCGTACGGCCGCGAACACACTGTCCGTTGTCGCAGCCGATACGCAGGGCGAGCCGGTGGCTTCTGTGCGGTCCCTCGTTCTGCGTGCGCTGAGCGCCGAGCAGTTGCGCGTCAGCGGCATGCCCGCCGGTGGCCACCAGTCGCTGTTCAGCGTGGAATGGACGCCCGCCGGGCGGACGGAGTCCGGCAGCGGTGCGCAGCCTCTCATCATCCGTCCGGCCGGTGACGCCACCGGGGCGGCCGAGTGGGTGGCGCGTGCCGAGGCGCTGTTGCCGGACGTGGTTCCGGCCGAGGTGGTCGTCCACTGTGACGAGGGTCCGGCCGCGTCCGACGAGGAGTCACCGGAGCTGTCCACGGCGGTGCGGGCCACCACCGGCCGGGTGCTGGCGCTGCTGCAACGCTGGCTGATGGACGAGCGGTTCGCCGCGTCCCGGATCACGCTCGTCACCCGGCGTGCCGTCGCGGCCGCCCGACCCGGCGAGGTGCCCGAGGACGTGTCCGACCTTGCGGGCTCCACCGTATGGGGCTTGGTGCGCGCGGTGCGCGAGGAGCACCCGGGCCGACTGGCGCTGGTGGACGTGGACGGTACGCCGGAGTCGCGGGGTGCGCTGTCGGCGGCGGTGGCGAGCGGCGAGCCGGAGGTCGCCCTGCGCGGTGGGGCCGTGCTCGTCCCCCGGCTCGCACGGGTTGCCTCGCCCGACGCGGCAGCCGACCGGCCAAGCAGCTTGTTCGACGGCGACGGCACGGTGCTGGTGACCGGTGGCACGGGCGGACTGGGCAGCATGCTCGCCCGGCATCTCGTGTCGTCCCACGGAGTACGTCGTCTGCTGCTGCTCAGCCGCCGCGGTCCGGCGGCCGAGGGCGCCGACAAGCTCACCGCGCAACTGGCCGAAGCGGGTGCGAGCGTCGACATCGTGGCGTGCGACGCGGCGGACCGGGACGAGCTGGCCGCGGCCCTCGCACGGATTCCGGCCGCGCATCCGCTGGCCGGTGTCGTCCACGCCGCCGGTGTGCTGGACGACGCGACGCTCGCGTCGCTGACGCCCGAGCGGTTCGCGACCGTGGTGCGCCCCAAGGTGGACGCGGCGCTCAATCTGCACCGGCTGACGGCGGACGCCGGGCTGTCGGCATTCGTGCTGTTCTCGTCCGCGGCGGGCACGCTCGGCACGGCGGGTCAGGCCAACTACGCGGCGGCCAACGCCTTCCTGGACGCGCTCGCCCAGCATCGCCGGGCCCAGGGGCTCGCCGGGCTGTCGCTCGCCTGGGGGCTGTGGAACGCGGAGACCGGAATGGGCGACCAGCTCTCCGAAGCCGATCTGCGGCGCATGTCGCGCTCCGGTATGCGGGCGCTCTCCTCCGACGAGGGCCTGGCCCTGTTCGACGCCGCCCTCGCCCGGCGCGAGCCCGGCACCGGCACCGGCACCGGCACCGCCGGGGTCGCCCGGCCCGCGGTCCTGCTGCCGATGGCGCTGGACACCGCCCGCGTACGGGCCGGGAGCAGTGCCGACGGCGTGCCCGCGATACTGCGCTCGCTGGTGCGGACCCCGTCCCGCCGGGTCGTGGGTGCCGGCGCGGGTCCGGCCGCGGCGGAGGCCCAAGGCGATGTGCTGGCCGGGCAGTTGGCGGGCATGTCGGCGGAGGAGCAGGAGCGTACGCTGCTGCAGTTGGTGCGGAGCCATACGGCCGAGGTGCTGGGGCACGCGCGGGGGCAGGCGGTCGACCCGTTGCGCGGCTTCGTCGAGCTGGGCTTCGATTCGCTGACGGCTCTGGAGTTGCGCAACCGGCTGGGGAGTGCCAGTGGGCTCCGGCTGCCGGCCACGCTGATCTACGACCACCCGACCCCGCTGGCCGCGGCCCGTCATCTGCATGCCGAGCTGGTCGGCGACACCGTCCCGGCGGGCCCGTCGCTGGAGGCGGAACTCGCCGTCCTGGAGGCGGCCATGAGCGGTGCCGCGCCGGACGCGGCCGAGCACGCCCGGGTCGCGGCACGGCTGCGGTCGCTGGCGGCGCGGTGGGGCGAGGTGTACCGGCCGGACGGCGAGCAGACGTTGGAGGAGGACCGGGCGGAGCTGGAGTCGGTGTCCGCCGACGAGCTGTTCGACATCCTCGACGGCGAACTGGACGCCGACTGACGCGAGAGCCCGGAACGGAACGGGACGGCGAGGGCCGGCCACCACGTACCGTCGGTGGCCGGCCCTCGCCGTCCCGGGGCCCTTCCGCTGTGCTGCGCCTACGAGTTGAGGTAGGCGAGTACGGCCAGGACGCGCCGGTTGTCGTCGCCGGAGGCCGCGAGCCCCAGTTTGTTGAAGATGCTGTTGGTGTGTTTGCTGACCGCTTTCTCGGACACGAACAGTTTGGCCGCGACCGCCGCGTTGGACCGTCCTTCGGCCATCAGCGCGAGCACCTCGCGTTCCCGCTCGGTGAGGGCCTGCAGTGGGCTGGACGGGGTCTCGTGTTTGACCATCAGCTCCGACACCACCTTGGGGTCCATGACCGTTCCGCCGTCCGCCACCTGCCGGACCATGTCGACGAAGCGGCGCACGTCGAAGACACGGTCCTTGAGCAGGTAGCCGACGCCGCCGTTCTGGTCGGACAGCAGCTCGCGCGCGTACATCTGCTCGACGTGCTGGGACAGCACCAGGATGGGAAGTCCCGGTACCTGTGTGCGGGCCTCGACCGCAGCCCGAAGTCCTTCGTCGGTGAAGGTCGGTGGCAGGCGTACGTCGACGATGGCCACGTCCGGGCGGTGGGTGAGCAGGGCGCGCAGCATCGCCGGGCCGTTGTCCACCGCTTCGATCACTTCAAACTTGTGTGCGGTGAGGAGTTGCACCAGGCCCTCCCTGAGCAGGGCCAGATCCTCGGCGATCACAACTCGCACGGCAGCTCCATCGTCACCAGGGTCGGTCCGCCCTGCGGGCTGCTGACATCCAGCACTCCGTCGAAGGCCGCGAGCCGGCGCTGCAGGCCTCGCAGGCCGCTGCCGCCCTCCGGGTCCGCGCCGCCGTGGCCGTTGTCGGCGACCTGCGCCCGGAGTTTCCCGTTCGCGTACCAGAGGCGCACGCTGACGCGGCTCGCGCCGCTGTGCTTGGTGACGTTGGCGAGCGTCTCGGCGATCACGAAGTACGCGGCCGACTCGACCGGCGGCTGGGGACGGGAGGGCAGTTCGATGCTCAGCTCGACGGGCAGCGCCAGGCCCACCGCCAACGCCCGCACCGCACCGTCCAGTCCGCGTTCGGCGAGTACCGGCGGGTGGATGCCGCGGACCAGGTCCCGCAGTTCGGCCAGTGCCTGGCTGCTGGACTCCATGGCGTCGGCCAGGAGCCTGCGCACCATTTCGGGGTCCTCCTCCAGCATGGTGTCAGCGAGCCCGATCTTCATGCCCAGGGATACCAGGCGGGCCTGCGCCCCGTCGTGCAGGTCCCTTTCGATGCGGCGGAGTTCGGCCGCCTGGGACTGCACCGTCTCCGAGCGGGTCTCGGTCAGCCGCTCCACCCGGAGGGCGAGCCTGGCGCTGCGGGTGGGCGCCAGCAGCAGGCGGTTGAAGCGGGTGTACAGCCGCAGCAGCGGCCGTGCGCACAGCAGGCCGAGGGCCAGCAGCACCACTCCCTGGGGCACGGCGAGGTAGGCATCGGTCTGGTCGCGGATGGGCCAGACCGCCCCGAAACCCCAGTGCGGGCCCATGTGTTCCCAGAGGAACGGGGTGACGAACATGCCGTTGAGGCCGTAGGCGACGAGCGAGACGGGCAGCAGTCCCATGACCAGGCCGACCGGCCCGTCGAGGAGCATCCACAGGATGTCCCGCCAGGTGGCCGGGTCGGACAGCAGCCGCTTGCACTGTCCGAAGGACCCGGAGGCGTCGTGGGGAGCGGCCTCGGGGGTGTGGCGGTAGGGGGTGTCGATGGGGGTGCCGGTCCACTCGCCGGCCGCCCGCCGGTGGAAGTTGGCCAGTCCGCGTACCGCGACCATGACGACCGGCAGGACGAGGACGCCCACTCCGACGATCAGTGAGGCCAGGGTGAGGGCCGTGACGATGAACAGGGCGACGCTGCCGACCTGGGAGAGCACCGCGACCACCAGGCCGCGTGCGCACCAGCGCAGCCGGTTCGCCTTGCCACCGTCACCACGGCCGTGTTCGCCGCGGCCGTGTTCGCTCACCACCGGCCCACCGCTGCCCGCCGCCGGGCCGGGCCGGTCGTCCCCGTTCCGCGGAACCTTCCCGCTGACCTTGCGGTCCACGTCTTGCACAACTGGTCCAACCTCCTGTGGCTCCGGGAACACACCGGCCCCGCGGGCCTCATCATGCAGTACGCGCGGCGCGGACGAACCCGGCGGTCCGTCACACGGTACCCAGCGTCACGGCCTTTCAAGAATCACCGGTGAACCCGGGCGGAAGCAGTGGGGAAGGGCCTCCGGGCGGGGTGGAGTTTTCCCTACCCCCTTGTGGACATAGCTCCATGGGCCGGAGAGCGCCCTGTCCGTAGCGTTGATGACGTGATCGCGTCCCCCACGCGACAGGTACAGGGAGCTTTGAATGGACACCATCGCAGTCGCCGACACAGTCCGGTTGAACGCGGTTCGCAAAGTCTACGGCGAGGGCGCCAACTCCGTGACTGCGCTCGACGGCGTGAGTCTGTCCTTCCAACGCGGCAGCTTCACCGCCGTGATGGGGCCGTCGGGTTCGGGCAAGAGCACCCTCCTGCAGTGCGCCGCGGGGCTCGACCGGCCGACCTCCGGAACGGTCCTGCTGGACGGTGAGGATCTCAGCGGTTACGACGAGACCACGCTGACCAAGATGCGACGCGAGCGCATCGGCTTCATCTTCCAGTCGTTCAACCTGCTGCCCGCGCTGACGGTGATGCAGAACATCACGCTCCCGCTGAAACTCGCCGGGCGCCGGCCGAACCGCGCGCAGGTCGCCGAGGTGATCAACCGGGTCGGGCTCGGCGAGCGGACGGGACACCGTCCGGCCGAACTGTCCGGCGGCCAGCAGCAGCGGGTGGCGATCGCCCGCGCCCTGGTGACCGGGCCCGCGGTGGTGTTCGCCGACGAGCCCACCGGTGCACTGGACACCCGCACCGCCCGTGAAGTGCTCCGGCTGATGCAGGAATCCGTGCGGTCGCTGGGACAGACCATCGTGATGGTCACCCACGACCCGGTGGCGGCCTCGTACGCGGACCGGGTGGTCTTCCTCGCCGACGGCCGGTTCGTGAGCGACCTCTACAACCCGACCGCCGAGGTGGTCGCCGAGCGCATGACCCACCTGGGCGCCTGGGCGGACGAAGAGCCCACCGCCCACGGCCGACAGGCGCCGACCGCGACCGGGGGCATGTACTGATGTTGTCCCTCGCTCTGCGCACCCTGCGTTTCCGCAAGGGCGGATTCGTGGCCACCTTCGTCGCCATGTTCTTCGGCGCGGCCCTCATCATGGCCTGCGGCGGGCTGATGGAGAGCGGTGTCCGCGACGCGGTCCCGTCCCAGCGGCTCGCCGCGGCCCCCCTGGTGGTGACCGGCGACCAGAAGTACGAGTCCTCGCAACTGGCCGAGCGGGTCCGGCTCGACGCCGGGAAAGTACGCGACGTCGCCGCCGTGCCCGGTGTCGAGAAGGCCGTCGCCGACGTGTCCTTCCCGGTCTCCGTCCTGCGTGACGGCCGTCCGGTGACCGATCTGTCGGACAGCGTCACGCTCAACGACCACCGTCCGCTCGGCCACGGCTGGGACTCGGCGCAGCTGGCCCCCTACGCCCTCGCCTCGGGCGCCGGGCCGGCCGCCGCGGGAGACGTGGTGCTGGACAGCGAACTGGCCGAGAAGGCCGGTGTCTCCGTCGGCGACCGGGTCGGCGTCGCGGTCCGCGGCCGTCCGCAGGAGTTCCGGCTGGCCGGCGTCGTCAAGCAGGCCGGCGGCCGGACGGCCTTCCAGCCCGCGGTGTTCTTCACCGACGAGCGGGCCCGCACGCTGAGCGGCCGGCCCGGCACGGTGGACGCGATCGGCGTACTGCCCAAGGCCGGCACCGACGCCGCCGAACTCGGCCGCAGGATCGAGCACGGCCTGGGCGCCGGGACGGTCGTCGCGCTGACGGGCGACCACCGCGGACTGGCCGAGTTCCCGAAGGCCGCGGCCAGCCAACGGAACCTCCTCATGCTGTCCTCGATCTTCGGCGGCTGGGCGGTCCTGGTGGCCATGTTCGGGGCCTCGTCGACGCTGGGCCTGACCATTCAGCAGCGCCACCGCGAGATGGCCCTGATGAAGGCGATCGGCACCACCCCCCGGCAGCTGCGCCGCATGATCCTGGGCGAGACGCTGGCCGTCTCGATCGTGGCGTCCGTGCTCGGCTGCCTGCCCGGGGCGCTGCTCAGCCGGCTCCTCTTCGACAAGCTGGTCTCCGCCGGAATAGTCTCCGGGGCCGTCGAGTTCCGGCTCGGCGTCATGCCGGCCGTCGTGGCGGTGGGCGCCTCGCTGCTGGCCGGTGTGGGCGCCGCGTACATCACCGCCCGGAAGATCGCCAGGACCCGGGCCACCGAGGCGCTGGCGGAGAGCGCGATGGAGGGGCGCTGGCTGACCCGTACCCGCGTCGTCCTGTCCGCCGTCTTCCTCGTCGGCGGTGTCGCGATGGCCGTGACGACCATGACGATGAAGGTCAGCGACACGACGGCCGGCACCGCGGCTCCGGCCTGCATCATGTGGGCGATCGGCCTGGCCCTGCTCGCCCCCGGCTTCGCCAAGGCGATCGTGGCCCTGCTCAGGGTCCCGCTGCGCGCCGTGTCGGGGCTGTCGGGCCGGCTCGCGGTGCTCAACTCCCGGACGCACACGCTCCGGATGGCCGCCACCATCACGCCGATCATCCTGCTGACCGGCATCGCCACCGGCACGCTGTACATGCAGCAGATCGAGGACGCCTCCAACCGCACCGCGCACACCGGGATCCTGCGGGCGGACGACGTCCTGACCGCCAGGGCCGGCGGTCTCGCCCCCGGCACGCTCGACCGGGTCCGGCAGACGCCGGGCGTCGCGGCGGCCTCGGAGTACGTGACGAGCACCGGTTTCGTACAGGAGCCGAAGGACCCGAAGCAGACCGGCGACGGCTGGACGCTCCAGGGTGTCACCGGCGACGGGAACCTCTCGGTGCGCACGGCCGCGGGCTCGCTCGCCGGGCTCCGCGGGAACAGCGTCGCGCTGCCCGCCGACCACGCCGCGTCGCTGGGGCGCGGGGTCGGGGACACCATCACCCTGCGACTCGGTGACGGCACCCCGGCCAAGGTGAAGGTGGTCGCCACCTACCGGCCGGAAGGCCTGACGACATCGCTGTTGCTCCCCGCCCAACTGCTGGCGGCCCACACCACGGACGGGGCGGCAGGCCAGATCGTGGTACGCCGTGCCGCGGGCGCCGATCCCGCCGAGGTGGCCGCGGCGCTGACCGCGGCGGTCAAGGACCAGCCGGGGGTCGAGGTGTCCGGCAGCGACGCGCTGACCGCCGGCCGTACCTCGGGTCAGCAGCAACTGGCCACCATCAACTACCTGGTGGTCGGCATGATCGTCGGATACACCGCGATCTCCGTGATCAACACCCTGGTCTCGGCCACCGGGCGGCGCCGCCGGGAGTTCGGTCTCCAGCAGCTGACCGGCTTCACCCGACGGCAGGTCATGACCATGATGGGCGTGGAGAGCCTCCTGACGGCGGTGGTCGGGATCGTCCTGGGATCGGTCGCCTCCACGATCACCTTGTTCCCCTACAGCGTCGCGAAGCTGGACCGGGTCGTGCCGTCCGTGCCGGTCTGGATCTACTTCGCGGTGGTGGCCGGCGCGGCGGTCGTCACCTTCGCGGCGACGCTCCTGCCGGCCTGGCGGGCCACCAGGTTCCGTCCGGTGGAGGCGGCCACCTCCGCCGTCTGAGGACGGTGCCGTGGCCGGACGGCCGGCGGACAACGGCTCCGCCACCGTACGGCCACGGCCCACAAGCCACCACGAAGGGCCGGCAGTCCATCCCCCGTTGCACTTCCGGCCGGGTCCCACCGCTCTCCGGAGCGGTGGGACCCCTTCTCTCTTCCCGCCCCTCCCCACGCCCCTGACCGCACGCTGCCGGCTCGAGCAGTGCCCTACAATCCCGCCATGCGTCGACGTCCGGCTGTGGCAGTCATCGTTCTGGCCGCGCTCGCCACCGCGTCGGGCTGCTCCGGCGGCGGCGTACGAGAAGGGAGGACCTCGCCCTCCCCGGCCGCGTCGCAACCGCGCGGGTGGACAGCCGACCGGATGCAGGGCGCCCATCCGTACCGCCGTCAGCCGGGGGTCTCCCGCACCCCACCGCCGACCGAGTCGAACGCGCGGGTGGGCGCGGTGTTCGGCCATGACGGGACCGGCGACCACTTCTGCACCGGAAGCGTCGTGGACAGCCCCGGCAAGTCCGTCGTCATCACCGCGGCACACTGCATCCATGCCGGGAAGGGCGGCGGCTACCGGACCGACCTGGCCTTCGTGCCCGGATATCGCGACGGGCGGTCACCCGACGGCGTCTGGCCGGTCGTCAAGATGCTGGTGGACGACCACTGGTCGCAGTCCTCCGACCCCGACTACGACGTGGGCTTCGTCATCGTCGGCAAGGTGGGCGGCAGACACATCGCCGAAGTACTGGGGGCGAACCGCTTCGGCTACAACAGCGGTTACGGCAAGCCCGTGCGGATCACCGGCTATCCGTCGAGCGGCCAGGACCCCATCTCGTGCGTCAACAAGACCACGAAGTTCCGGACCGACCAGATGAAGACGGACCAGATGAAGGTGGCCTGCACCGGCTACAGCGGCGGAACCAGCGGCAGCCCCTGGCTGGCCGACTTCGACCGCGCCACCCGGACCGGCGAGGTCATCGGCGTCATCGGCGGCTATCAGGCCGGCGGGGACACCGACGACATCTCCTACAGCCCCTACTTCAACGACAGCATCAAGTCCCTCTACGACAGGTCCCTCAGCGAGGAGAACTGATCCGGCCGACCTCACGCACGCACACCGGTTGCCGGCCCTCACAGGTTCGAACGCACGCCCAACGGGTAGGCGTGTCCATGATCTTGACCAGGTCGCATCGCACCGTTCGGAGGAGCACACAGTGATACGCCGCGTGAACGCGAAACTCGCCCTTTCCGGAGCCACCGCCACCGCCATCGCACTGAGCGTCGGGCTCGCCACCGGAGCCGTCGCCCAGGGGGCGCCGTCGACAGCCTCGTCGACGGCGGCGGCCGGGCTCGCGACGTGCGCGGCCGGGGACCTCGGCGTCTCGTTCGCCGACCGGCTCGGCGGCGGGATGAGCCACGCGGGCGGCACCCTGGAGTTCAGGAACACCAGCGGCCGGGAGTGCGCCCTGCGCGGATACCCGGGCCTGGGTCTGGAGAACGCACAGCACCAGGAGCTCTCCTCGCACGCGATCCGGGGCAACACCTGGTACGCCGACGACCCGGGCAACAAGGTCGTGCGCATCCGGCCCGGCGGTACGGCCCAGGCCGTCGTCGCCTGGACCCACTCCGGCACCGAGGCCCGTCAGGCGGCCTACCTCCGGGTGACCCCGCCCGCCGCCACGGCCTACCGCACCATCGAGCTGGGCGACCTTGTCGACAACGGCGACCTGCACATCACGGCGGTGGCGACCACGGTGCCCGTACGCGGGTGAACGCGTTCTTCCCCGACACCTGGGGAAACCCGCGGGAACTCTTCTCCTCTCCCGGTCGTCCGCTGAGAGAGAGGGTGTCTGTGCGGAAAGGCACCGGCGAAAGGCGGGTATCCCCGTGAGCACCGAGTCCAGGAATCAGCCGGAGCCGTGGGACGACGTGGTCCTCGACGAGTCCTTCATACGCGACGCCGAGGTCTCCGAGCCGTCCGCGCGGTCCCGCATGCTGGCCGCGCGGTGGCGGCGCGAAGCGCCCGAGCCGCAGCCGTGGCGCGCCGACAAGCCTCCGGCGGGCTGGTTCTGGAGCAAGGCCCGGAGGCGGCGCAGGCGCCGTTCCTGATCACACGGCCGGCGGTGTGCCGAACAGTGTCGCAGCCTCTTCGAGCGGGGTGGGGGCGGCCGCGGGGGCCGGGGCGGCGGTACCGCAGGTGAATCCGAGGCGGGTGAGCGCCCTCGTCATCTCCCCGGTGGAGAAGTCACGCCGGTCCTGTCCGGTGATCACTTCCCCCACCTGCTTGACGGGGTAGGTGCGGCGGCCGATGACCACGGACGCGTCCGTGACGGGCTCGGGCTTGATGCCCTTCATCGACTGTTCCACCTCTCCTTTTTCCAGGTCGAAGGGAAAGCGGGCGATGATGCAACGCATGGTGCCTCAACAGGGTTGTGGGGAAAGCCGGAAGGGATCAGGCGGCCTTGCGGGACGAGGAACGGCGCGGCGGGGTGCCGCCCCGTTCCCGGGAGGGCGCGGCTGAACGACGGGCCCCGGCGGGGCGGCCGTACGTGCCCCGCGCCGAGCGGGTACTGCGCTTCGCTTGCTCCGCCACCGGCGCGGTGACGGTGACGGGAACGCCCGAGGGCGTCCGGGCACCCGTGATGCGGCTCAGCTCGGCCTCGCCGGAACGCACCTGGGTGGTCTTCGGGGTGATGCCCGCGTCGGCCAGCAGACGGACCATGTCACGGCGCTGGGCGGGCAGGACCAGGGTGACGACGACCCCGGACTCGCCGGCGCGGGCGGTGCGGCCACCGCGGTGCAGGTAGTCCTTGGGGTCGGTGGGCGGATCGACATTGACGACGAGGTCGAGGTCGTCGACGTGAATGCCGCGGGCCGCGACGTTGGTGGCCACCAGCGTGGTGACGTGCCCGGTCTTGAACTGGGCGAGGGTGCGGGTGCGCTGGGGCTGCGACTTGCCGCCGTGCAGCGCCGCGGCGCGCACACCGCTGTTCAGCAGGTGCTTGGTGAGCTGGTCCACGGCGTGCTTGGTGTCCAGGAACATGATCACCCGGCCGTCGCGGGCGGCGATCTCCGTGGTGGTGGCGTACTTGTCGGCGCCGTGGACGTGCAGGACGTGATGTTCCATCGTGGTGACGGCGCCCGCCGAGGGGTCGACCGAGTGGACCACCGGGTCGTGCAGATAGCGGCGGACCAGGAGGTCGACGTTGCGGTCGAGAGTGGCGGAGAAGAGCATCCGCTGCCCTTCGGGGCGCACCTGGTCGAGCAGTTCGGTCACTTGGGGCATGAAGCCCATGTCGGCCATCTGGTCGGCCTCGTCCAGGACGGCGATGCCGACGCGGTCCAGACGGCAGTCGCCGCGCTCGATGAGGTCCTTGAGCCGGCCCGGGGTCGCGACGAGGACCTCGGCGCCGTCGCGCAGCGCTCCGGCCTGGCGGCCGATCGACATGCCGCCGACGACGGTGGCCAGCCGCAGCTTCAGCGACCGGGCGTAGGGCGTGAGCGCGTCGGTGACCTGCTGGGCCAGTTCCCGCGTGGGCACGAGGACCAGGACGAGCGGGCGCCGCGATTCGGCTCGCTGCCCCGCGGTGCGGGCGAGCAGGGCCAGGCCGAAGGCGAGGGTCTTGCCGGAGCCGGTGCGGCCGCGGCCCAGGACGTCCCGCCCGGCCAGTGAGTTCGGCAGGGTCGCGGCCTGGATCGGGAAGGGCTCGTGGACGCCGAGACCGGTGAGCGTCCTCAGCAGCTCGCCCGGCATGTCCAGTTCGGCGAATCCCCCGGCGGCGGGCAGGGCCGGGGTGACGGTGACCGGAAGAGCGAACTCCCCTTGCGGCGCGGCGGGACGGCCGCCGGGGCCCCTGCCGCCGGAACGGCCCGCGGTCTGCCGGCGGGCGCCACGGCCGGAGCCATCCTTGCCGGTGCGGGGGTACCAGTCGTTCGTACGAGCGTTGCGGTTCATTCAGAACCTTCCTCGATGCGGCACGTATCAAGGAATTCCCGGCAGCCACGAGCCGCGCACAGGTCTCAAGAACGAGCCGAGAAAAACTAAACGAAAACCGGCCGCCAAAAATCGACCGGGGCCGGGACGGCGAAATGATGCCGCTCCCGAAATTCCTTGCGATGCACGGGCGGGCCGGAAACAACGACTTGGGGCCCGCACCCCAAGGTGCGGGCCCCAGTCACATTACACGCGTCAGCGTCAGGCGGGGGTGATGTTCTCCGCCTGCGGGCCCTTCTGGCCCTGCGTGACGTCGAAGTTCACCTTCTGGCCCTCCTGGAGCTCACGGAAGCCCTGGGTGGCGATGTTCGAGTAGTGGGCGAAGACGTCGGGACCGCCGCCCTCCTGCTCGATGAAGCCGAAGCCCTTTTCTGCGTTGAACCACTTCACGGTGCCGGTAGCCATGTGACTCTCCTTCGGGGCAGTGCCCGTGAGGCGCACGGTGCGCCTCACTCGTCGCGGTGATGATCGCCCCGGTGGGAAAGCACCGGAAACACGAAAGCGCACTTTTCGGCGCAACCGCACCGAGAAGCGCACTTGTAAGTTCTTGGGAAACCACAACTGCAACCGAAATCAACAGTAGCACGGAACCCTCAAGCCGGGTCAGGAAAAATATTTCCCGCCTTGTCACACCAAAATGCTTGCCCCGCACCGCCATTTTCCCCGGTCTCCCGCCTGCCACGGGTGCGTACCGTGGCCGGATGTGACAGAGACCCGTCATTGCTGTCATGGCATCGGGCGGCAACGATGGAGGCATGTCCTCCACCCACCACGACGTCCCCCACCGTGACGTCGCCCACCGTGTCGTGATCGCGGTCTTCCCGGATGTCGATCTCCTCGACGTCACCGGCCCGGCCGAGGTCTTCGCGCTGGCCAACCGGGAGAGCGGCGGCCGGGCGGACTACCGGGTCCGCCTGGCGGGCCCGGAGCGCGGCGCGGTCACCACGTCGGCCGGTGTGCGGCTGATCGCCGACCTGTCCTTCGGCGAGGTCGGCGCGGCGGTGGACACCTTGCTGGTCCCCGGTGCGGTGGAGCTCCGCCCGGACGGGCCGGTGGCCCGGATCGACCGGGAGGTCGTGGACTGGGTGAGGGCCACCGCCCCGTACGCGCGGCGGGTGGCGTCGGTGTGCGTGGGCGCCCACCTGCTGGCCGCGGCCGGGCTGCTCGACGGGCGGACGGCGACCACGCACTGGTCGACCGCCGCCCAGCTCGCCGCCGAGCACCCGCGGGTGACGGTGGACCCGGATCCGATCTTCGTCCGCTCCGGACGGGTGTGGACCGGAGCCGGGATCAGCGCCTGCATGGACCTGGCGCTGGCCCTGGTCGCCGAGGACCACGGCGAGGATCTCGCGCTGGCCGTGGCCCGGCACCTGGTGATGTATCTCAAACGTCAGGGCGGGCAGAGCCAGTTCAGCGTCCCGCTCAGCCGCCCCGCCACCTCGCGGCGGGACATCGACGACCTGAGGGTCCATATCGCCGACCACCCGGACCAGGATCTGTCCGCGGCCGCGCTGGCCGGGCGGCTGAATCTGAGCGAGCGCCATTTCGCCCGGGTCTTCCGCAAGGAGACCGGCACCACACCGGCCGACTACGTCGAGGCGGCCCGGGTGGAGGCGGCCCGCCGCCTGCTGGAGAGCACCGACCAGCCGCTGGAGCAGGTCGCGAAGGCCAGCGGCCTGCGCTCGGTGGAAACGCTCCACCGGGCCTTCCGCAAACAGATCGGCACGACCCCGGCGTCCTACCGCCGGAGCTTCCGCACCTCCCCCTGAACCGGCCGGACAGGCCCACCCGCCGGACCGCGGTACGCGAGCGCCGCCGCGCTGCTTCGCCGTGCCCGGATCCCCCGCGCTCGCCCCCGCTACCGAACGCGCTCGTCCCGCTACTGAAAAGGAAACCCCTGATGACCGCTTCCACGACCCTGCGCGACGTGATCGGCCTCGACGGCCGGCTGCCCGGCCTGGCCGACGCGGCCCTGATCATGATCGATTTCCAGAACACGTACCGCACCGGCGTGATGGCGCTCGACGGCGCCGACCGGGCCGTGGCCGCCGGTGCCCGCCTGCTCGCCGCGGCCCGCGCCGCGGGTGCTCCGGTCGTCCATGTCGTCAACGACGGTGGCGAGGGCACCCCCTACGACATCCGCGCCCGGATCGGCGCCATCAGCGACGAGGTCGCCCCCGTCGAGGGCGAGCGCGTCGTGGTCAAGCGTTTCCCCGACGCCTTTCACGACACCGGGCTGGAGGAGACCCTGCGTGCGCTCGGTGTGGGCCCCGATCTGGTCCTGGCCGGTTTTATGACCCATATGTGTGTCACGTTCACCGCTCAGGGCGCCTTCAACCGCGGCTACCGCCCCACCGTCGTCGCCGAGGCCACCGCCACCCGCTCCCTCGCCGCCCCTGACGGCACCGTCCTGCCCGCCGCCGCCCTCCAGGCGGCGAGCCTGACCACCGTCACGGACCTGTTCGGCACGGTCGCCCCCACGGTGGACGACCTGACCGGGGACTGACAGGAGTCCACGCGATCCGGCCGGCCGGGCCACTGCCGCCGGCCGGATCGCCGACGGCAGTGGCCCTTTCGTCACTGCGCCATCTCGTACGCCCCGGACAGCGCCTCGACGCGCTCCCAGACGCGCGCCGAGCGGGCCTCGTCGACGACGGGGCGGCGGACCGCGCCCAGCGCCCAGCTCTGCTGCTCCGCGGTGGCGGAGTCCTTGCCGTGCAGTTCGACGGCGTGCGCGGAGAAGTCGCGGACGAGGACGGCGAACAGCTCGTCGAGCACGTCCCCCTCGAGTCCCGTCAGGCGTGCCTGCTCCAGGATCAGCTGGCCGTGCACGACGAGCGCGAACAGCTGGCCGACGGCGAGGAGGAGGTCGAGGTCGCGGCTCTGCTCCTCGTCGGGGGCGGCCGTGGTGACGAACTCGCACAGCGCGTCCGCCTGTTCCCGGAAGCGGGCGACGTTGGGCACCTCGGCGTACGCGTCGTAGGCGGTGCGCCAGTCGTGGAAGCGTACGGAGCCGAGGCCGCGGGCCGGTCCCTGCCGGAAGAGGAACGCGTCGTCGGCCGCGTCGAGGCGGGTCGGCACGGGCGCGTACCCGGCGGGGTCCAGCAGGTGGTTGCGCATGAACTTGAGGATCAGCGCGAGGTTGACGTGGACCGTGCCCTCCAGCTTCGGCAGGCCCCGGATCTCGGTGGCGGCCTGGGCGAAGTAGGTGTCCTTCTCGAAGCCCTTGGCCGCGATGACGTCCCACATCAGGTCGATGACCTTCTCGCCCTCCGTGGTCACCTTCATCTTCGTCATGGGGTTGAAGAGCAGGTAACGGCGGTCGTCGGGGCCGGCGGAGCGGAAGTAGTCGACGGCGCGGTCGCTGAACAGCTTCATCCCGACGAGGCGGACGTAGGCGTCGGTCAGCTCGCGGCGCACGTGCGGGAAGGCGGTGACGGGGCGGCCGTAGAGGACGCGGTTGTGCGCGTGGGTGACGGCTTCGTACATCGCGTGCTCGCAGATGCCGATCGAGGCCGTGCAGAGGTTGAACTTGCCGACGTTGACGGTGTTGAGGGCGGCGTCGAAGGCGGCGCGGCCGGTGTGCAGGATGTCGTCGGGGCCGACCGGGTAGCCGTCGAGGCGGAACTCGCTCACGTACTTCGAGGAGTCGACGACGTTCTTCACCAGGTGGTACGCCGGGTGGCGGCTGTCGGCGGCGAAGAAGACGTAGCCGTCGGGGCCCTCGATGTCGGTGCGGCGGCCGAAGACCGAGACGAGCCCTGCGGCGTTGCCGTTGCCTATGTAGTACTTCGAGCCACTGGCCCGGAAGCCGCCGTCGCCGTCGGGCTCCAGCAGCATGTCGGTGGAGTAGATGTCGGCGCCGTGGGCCTTCTCGGAGAGACCGAAGGCGAACACCTCGCCCTGGGCGAGGAGTTCGGCGGCGCGGGCGCGGGCGGCGGCGTTGTCGCTCTGCCAGACCGGGCCAAGGCCGAGGACGGTGACCTGCCACGCGTACCAGTAGTCGAGCCCGTAGAAGCCGAAGATCTCGTTGAGAGCGGCGATCCGGGCGGTGTCCCAGCGCTTGTCCCGCTGTCCGTCGGCCTGTCCGTCGGCGGCGGAGGCCGGGGTGAGGAAGGTGGCGAACAGCCCTTCCTTGGCGGAGAACGCGAGGAAGTCCGCCAGCCAGGCGCGGGAGCGGTAGTCCTCGATCAGCTTGCGCTTGCCGCGCTCCTCGAACCAGTCGACGGTGGCGCGCAGCAGCCTGCGGGTCTCGGGGTCGAAGTGCGCCGGGTCGTAGGTACGGGGGTTGAACAGCAGCGGGTCGGCCATGGATGTTCGCCTTTCCGGCTTGGGAGTCGATGGGTCACCGGTGCCGCTTCAGCGCTCGGCACCGATTCGGTGGAGGGTGGCGAGTACGTCGTCGAGCCATGCGAGCGTCATCCGCTCGTACGCGATGCCGCCGCGCAGCACGACGTGCTGCAGCTCCCGCCCGGCGTCGGGCGTTCCGGGAGCCTCGGTTCCGGTGAAGTCGCGCAGCTCGCCCGCGAGGTAGTGCGCGAGCCGGTCGGTGTGCACCTGGTGGTGCCGTTCGACCTCGCGGATCAGCGCGGCCGGGTCGTCGAAGGCCGCGCCGCGGATCTTGACGGCGAGGTCGTGCCGGATGCTCTCGGGTTCGATCGGCTCGTGGAGCCACTCGGAGAGGGCGGCCCGCCCGGGGGCGGCGACGGAGTACTCCTTCTTGTCCGGCCTGCCGTGCTGCGGTACTTCGCGGACGTCGAGCCGGCCGTCGCCCTCCATGCGCTTGAGGACGCGGTAGATCTGCTGGTGGGTGGCGGTCCAGAAGTAGCCGATGGACCGCTCGAAGCGCCGGGCCAGCTCATAGCCGGAGCCCGGCTTCTCCAGCAGGGAGACGAGGATCGCGTGCTCGAGCGCCATGCCCCGGATCCTGCTATGCAACTCGTTTCATAGACAAGCGGCACCGCTCAGGTGAGACACGGCTCACCCGGGACCGGCCGGAGCGGAGAAACCGGTCGGAGCGGAGAACGGGGCGGCGGGAGGGCCTCCTCCCGCCGCCCCGGGCCGGGGCGCTCCCGGCGTCTCAGGCGAAGGTCACCGCCATGTGGGCGCTCATGTCCTGCAGCCCGTGGACGGAGCAGTCGGCGCCCGAGACGGCGGGCACCACGGTGTCCGTGTCGTTCTGCATCGTTCCGCTGGTGACGATGCAGTGGAAGGTGACGGTCCCATTGTTCGGGTCCGTGTTCACCGTGAACTGGATCGAGCTCTGCGTACCGGCGGGGGACCAAGTGAGTGTGCCGGTCCCCTGAGCGGTGAACAGGACGCCGCAAGGGCCCTTGCCCTGGGTGCCGCTGTTGGTGGTGGCCGTGCCGCTGGCCGTACCCGTCGCGGACTGGAGACTGACGTACTTGCCGTCGGGCGAGGTACAGCTGTCCAGCGTGGCCGCGACGCTGACCTTCGCGGAACCGCCGGGTACGAGCGCCGGGTCGAAGGACATCGTGAACTTTCCGGAACAGGTCAGGTCGCCGGTGGCCGCCTGGGCCTGCTGGGCGGCCGGTCCCGTGAGCACCGCCGCACCCAGCAGTGCGGCGGAACCCGCCCATGTCCCCAGTCTCCTGGCTATGCCGTGCATCATGCGCCTCCTCGGTGTCGGGGCTCCGAGTGTGGAGGCGGGGGCGGTGGTTCCGGGTCCGCGCGCCGCGGTGCGGCACGGCGCAGGGGTGGACGTCACGGCGCGTGAGCTGCGCGGTGCGCCACTTGGTTCAGAACGCGGAGTCGGCGGACCAGCGCGCCAGCAGCTCCTCGTCACCCCGGACCTCGAAGACGTCCGCACCGTGGCCGAGGCGGCCGTAGACGAGCAGCAGCAGGTCCGCGGCGGCTCCCTGGACGGAGGCATCGGCGGAGGCGGCCGCTCCCGTGCCGTCGGTGACCCGCTCGGCCCCGAAGCCGTCGGGCCGCAGGCGAATCAGCCAGTCGCCGCTCCCGTCGCTGCAGCGGAAGCGCAGGGTCTCGCCGTCGCCGCGCAGGTCGGCCACCTTGGGGGCGAAGAACGTGGCGTGGGGCAGGTTGACCAGGAACTCGTCCACTCCGTCGGCCGCCAGGTCGCGGTCGATCACGGGCCGGAGGCCGAGGGCGAGTTCCGCGTCGGCGCGGTGCACCAGGGTTTCGAACAGCATGCGTCGCACCCAGAACCTGGCGTGCTGGTCGGCGCCCCACGCCCACATCGGAGCGTCCGGGTCGGTGACGGCGAAGGCGCTCGCGGCCTCGGCCGCGCTCGCCGCCAGCCAGTCGGGGTATCCGTCCTCGCGCGCCGGGAGCCGCAGGTCCACGTCGCGGCTGCGCGGCGGTTCCTGGACGAGCTGACGCAGCAGGACGGAGAACCAGCGCTGCACGCTGCCCGTGTGCCGGACGAGATCGACGAGCGTCCAGCCGGGGCAGCCGGGCACCGGGGTCGCCGGATCCGCGTCCTTGACCAGTTCCACGAACCTGCGGCTCTCCGCCGCGATGGCGTCCCGGTGGGTGGCGGGTACGGATGGCCAGTGCGAACGATCCGGCGTGCTCAATTTTCCACTCTTTTCTGGTGCTTCCGCCCGGCTGGGCGGGCGTCTCCGCGCAGCCTGCCACAGCGGCCCCGGTGCGCCGGCACCTGGGGTCGTACGGCCCTGCCGCGCGGCTCACTCGATGCCGAACAGGGGTCCGGTGAGCGTCAGGCCCAGGTCGTGGCCGACGTACGAGAAGAATGCGAGCAGCATCAGGCACGCGCCCGCCAGTGCCACGTCCTTCTGGAAGTGGATCATCTCCTGCTGGCGTGCCTGCGGGTCGGTCTCCTGCCAGAACCGGTGCATCAGCAGTGCGGACGGCACCAGGAACACGGCCAGCAGCAGCGCACCCAGATCCGCCCACGCGCCGAGCAGCACGCTCAGCGCGCCGACCAGGAGCAGCACTCCGCTGGCCGCCGTCGCCGCCGTGGCGGCGGGTACGCCCTTGGACGCCGCGTAGCCCGCCATCATCTTGGTCTTGGTGAGGTGACCGACGGCCGAGCCGAGGAAGAGGAACGCGAAGAGGATTCTGCCGATGAGGACCAGGATGTCCATGACGACCTCCACTCAAGAGACCAGTTGAAGTCGGGACTATCCGTCTTCCAGGCTACGCCCGGGACAGCGGACCGGCTCGTCGTCACCTGCGGGCGGGCGGACGCATCCGGCAGGATGCGAACGTGACGACGGGAGCAGTGAACCCAGCCATGGCGGAACGGACGGTCGAGGGCGTTCTCTTCGACTTCTCCGGGACGCTGTTCCGGATCGAGCCTGCGGTGACGTGGTTGCGCGTCGCGCTGGACAGGGCCGGGGTCCCCATGGGCGAGGCCGAATCGGCCCGGCTGGCACGGCGGCTGGAGGAGGCCGGCGCTCTTCCCGGCGGGCGGAAACCCGCCGTCGTGCCGCCGCATCTGGCCGGGCCGTGGTCCGGCCGGGACCGCAGTGCGGAAGAGCACCGCGCGGCGTACATGGGGCTGGCCCGCGAGGTGCCGCTGCCGCGGCCCGAGCTCTACGACGCGCTGTACGCACGCCACATGGAGCCGGAGGCCTGGCATCCGTACGCCGACGCGGCCGACGTCCTGGACGGGTTGCGGCGGCGCGGTGTGCGCACCGCTGTGGTGAGCAACATCGGCTGGGACCTGCGGCCGGTCTTCCGCGCGCACGGGCTGGACGCCGGGGTGGACGCGTACGTGCTGTCCTACGAGCACGGGGTGCAGAAACCCGACCCCCGGCTGTTCCGGGTGGCGTGCCGGTCGCTGGGCCTGCCGCCGGAGCGCGTCCTGATGGTCGGGGACGACGCACGCGCGGACGGGGGTGCGGCCGGGGCGGGCTGTGCGGTGCACCTGGTGGAGCACCTGCCGGTCGAGGAGCGTCCCACCGCGCTGCGGGCGGTGCTCGGGCTGGTGGGCTGACCCCTCGGGCGGGCGGCGGTCCGTCGGCGCGCCGCGCCCCCGGCGTCTCTCCCGTATCCCGTCCCCCCGGTGTCATCCTGGTTTCCGTCTGCGGGACGCCCACCCTCCGGAAGGGGCCCACCGTGCTTCGCGTCGCAGTCGTCGGGTCGGGGCCGAGCGGGGTCTACACCGCCCAGGCCCTGGTGCAGCAGCAGGACGTCCCCGGGGTGACGGTGGACGTCCTCGACCGGCTGCCCTGTCCGTACGGCCTGGTGCGCTACGGCGTGGCACCCGACCACGAGAAGATCAAGTCCCTTCAGGGCAATCTGCGGACGGCCCTGGAGCACCCGGGCATCGCGTTCCTGGGAAACGTCCCGGTCGGTGGCGCACCGGGCGGCCTGACACCCCGTCGGCTGCTGGACCTCTACCACGCGGTGGTCTACTGCGTCGGTGCCGCGACGGACCGGAGGCTCGGCATTCCGGGCGAGGATCTGCCGGGCAGCTTCTCCGCCACGGAGTTCGTCTCCTGGTACAGCGCGCACCCGGACGCCGCTCCCGACGCCTTCGCCCTCGCCGCGCGCTCGGCGGTCGTCATCGGGGTCGGCAATGTGGCGGTCGACGTGGCCCGGGTGCTGGCGCGCGGCGCCGATGAACTGCGGCACACCGACGTACCGGACGCCGCCCTGGCCGCGCTCGCCGGCAGCCGGGTGACGGACGTCCACATGGTGGGCAGGCGCGGCCCGTCCCAGGCGAAGTTCACCACCAAGGAGCTGCGTGAGCTCGGGTCGCTGCCGGGTGCGGAGGCGCTGGTACGGGCCGACGAGGCGGCGCTGGACCCGGCGTGGGCCGACCCGTCCGGGCTGCCCGCGGCCGCCCGGCGCAACGTCGAGGTCCTGCGGGGCTGGGGCGAGGAGCCACGGCTGGGACGCGCGCGCCGGATCCGGCTGCGGTTCTTCCTGCGTCCGGTCGCCCTGCTCGGCGACGGGGCGGTGCGCGCGGTGCGTTTCGAGAGGACCGCGCCGGACGGCCGGGGCGGTGTGGTCGGGACCGGCCGGTTCGAGGACATCGAGGCGCAGTTGGTGTTGCGGTCGGTGGGCTACCGGGGAGTGCCGATCCCGGGGCTGCCCTTCGACGCGGAGCACGGGACCGTGCCGCATGTGGCGGGCAGGGTGCTGCGTGACGGCGCCCCCTCACCCGGCGAGTACGTCGCGGGGTGGATCAAGCGTGGGCCTACCGGCGTGATCGGCACCAACCGGTCGTGTGCCAAGGAGACCGTGGGCTCGCTGCTCGCCGACGTCGAGGCGCTGACGGCGCGCAGGCTCGCGGACGACCCGCGCTCGGCTCTGCGCGCGACGGTCCGGGAGCTGGTGGAGTGGCCGGGCTGGCTGGGCATCGAGGCGGCGGAGTCCGCGCTCGGGCGCAGGCTGGGCCGGGGGCCGGTGAAGATCCCGGACTGGGAAGGCCTGCTCGCCGCCGCGCGCGCCCGCGGCTGAACGACTCTCCGTACGGGCGAGCCAGTGTACGAAATCGATCGTACTTCGGCTCCTGACGTACGACGAGAGGTGCTGTGCAAGCCCTCGGCAGGGCCCGGAGCTCCGCGGCCGCCACCCATACCGCATCACCCAAGCGTTCATCGGAACAAATGTTTCCATTTTTCGCGCAACCGTACATGCGTGTCGATCATCTGTAGAGGTGTGGCGGGGTGCTGTCGGCCGGTTCGGGCGAGGCGGCCGTGGCCCGCCGCTCGCTCTGCTGATACGAGAAAGGTCGACTCACGTGCACGTCGGATCGGGCCGTCGCTCCGTCCTGTTGGCATCCGCCCTCATGGGCTCCCTGGCGCTCAGCGCCTGTTCCGGAGGGTCCGGCGGCGGCGGTGCCGATGCCGGGAAGGAGACCCGGATCACCGTCTCCCCCTCCGGGGGCAAGGAGGTCGGGCTGGGCTCCCCGATCTCGGTGAAGGCCGACGGCGGACGCCTCACCGACGTGGAGGTCAAGGACGACAAGGGCAACAAGGTCGCGGGGCGGCTGGCCGACGACGGCTCCTCCTGGACCTCGGACGGCAAGGTCGGTCCGAAGACCACCTACACCGTGCGCTCCAAGGCGAAGGGCGGCAAGGACGGCAAGGGCAAGGAGTCCTCGTCGACCTCCACCTTCAGCACGCAGGAGGCCCCGAAGGTCAACAAGCTCAACTACACGCCGGGGGACGGCCAGACCGTCGGCACGGGCATGCCGGTCTCGATCCTCTTCGACGACCCGATAGACAAGAGCAAGCGCGCCGAGATCGAGAAGGCCCTGAAGGTCACCACCACGCCGAAGGTGGAGGGCGCCTGGGGCTGGGTCAAGGACTGGTCGGGCCAGGACCGGATCGACTGGCGGCCCAAGACCTACTGGCCCTCCGGGACCAAGGTCTCCGTGAACGGCGACCTGTCCGGCATCGACTCCGGCGAGGGCGGCTGGTTCGCGAAGAACTACAACTTCGGCTTCACCATAGGCGCCGACCACAAGGCCGTCATCGACGTGCCCAGCCACACCCTCACGATGTACGAGAACGGCAAGCCGGTCGGGGAGGTCAAGGGCTCCGCGGGCTCGGCGGTGGACCCGACCCGCGGCGGCATCCACACCGTGCGCAGCAAGAACGCGGCGGAGACGATGGACTCGTCCACCATCGGCCACGGCAACGAGTGGATGCTCGACTCGAAGTGGGTGACCCACCTGACCGCGTCCGGGACGTTCCTGCACTCGGCGCCCTGGAACCAGTCGATCGGCGTGGAGAACAACAGCCACGGCTGCTTCGGCATGACCACCAGTGACGCCAAGAGGGTCTACGACTTCCTGTCGATCGGCTCGACCGTCGAGGTCAAGAACACCACCAGCACCAAGGTGACCGACGTGGGCAACGGTCTCGAGGTGTGGCAGGAGACGTGGGACCAGTGGCAGAAGCGCAGCGCGCTGAAGTAGCCGCCGGCCCGCTCCGTCCGTGATGGAGGCCCCGCCCCTGACGAGGAGGCGGGGCCTTCGGCGTCATCGGGCTCAGGACGCCCGGCAGGAAACCCGTTCGGGGGACACGCGGCGCGGCCGGAACGCTGCGGCCCATGGGACGCGTTCGCATGGACACGCACTGAGCCAGTAGAGTGACGCCCCGTGGCTGCACGACCTTTGAACGAGATCGTCGAACCTGGCTGGGCCAAGGCTCTGGAGCCGGTGGCCGGACGCATCGCCGCGATGGGCGACTTCCTGCGCGCCGAGATCGCCGCGGGCCGGACGTACCTGCCTTCCGGTGCGAATGTGCTGCGTGCTTTTCAGCAGCCGTTCGACGAGGTGCGGGTGCTGATCGTCGGTCAGGACCCCTATCCGACGCCCGGCCATGCCGTGGGCCTGAGCTTCTCGGTCGCGCCCGAGGTGCGGCCGCTGCCGGGCAGCCTGGAGAACATATACCGCGAGCTCCACACCGACCTGGGCCTGCCCCGGCCGTCCAACGGCGACCTCACGCCGTGGACCCGGCAGGGCGTCCTGCTGCTCAACAGGGCCCTGACCACCGCCCCGCGCAAGCCCGCCGCGCACCGCGGCAAGGGCTGGGAGGAGGTCACCGAGCAGGCGATCCGCGCGCTGGTCGCGCGCGGCGGGCCGATGGTGGCCATCCTCTGGGGCCGCGACGCGCGCAATCTGCGCCCGCTGCTGGGCAGCGTGCCGTCCGTCGAGTCCGCGCACCCCTCCCCCATGTCCGCCGACCGCGGCTTCTTCGACTCCCGGCCGTTCAGCCGGGCCAACGAGCTGCTGGTCCGCCAGGGCGCGGAGCCGGTGAACTGGCAGCTTCCGTAATGCCGTACCCCTGCGGGCCGTTGGACTCCCCCGTGACGCGCGAGCACGCGCCGGCGGACCGGCCCGCGGGGCCTGCGCATACGTCCATGCCTGCGTTCACGCGCAGGTCGTTCGCGCCCGGGACACGGCCGGGCCGGTGACATCGGCGGCGGGCCTCGTCCTGGGGGTCGACTCGGGCGGTTCGGGAATCCGTGTCGCCCTGGCCCCCGCGCACGGCGGAAGCCCGCCGCTGACCTGGGTCTCCCGCACCCCTGTCGGCGTCGACGCCCGGGGACTTCTCGACCGCGTTCTACCCGCCGCCAGGGACCTGTTGGCGCGCGCCGGAGCGGAGCGCTGCGAGGCCGTCTGCGTGGGTGCTGCGGGCATGGTCGCGCTGGGGGCCGAACTTCACGCCCTGCTGCCCGGCGCCCTGCGCGAGGCGCTCGGGGTGCGCCGTCTCGCCCTCGCCTCGGACGCGGTCACCGCCTACGCGGGCGCGCTCGGGCAACGCCCGGGGGCGGTCGTGGCCGCGGGCACCGGAATGATCGCGCTGGGCACCGACCTGACCCCGGAAGGCGGTTGGCGGCGCGCGGACGGCTGGGGCCACCTGCTCGGCGACTGCGGCGGCGGCGCCTGGATCGGCCGCGCCGGGCTCGAGGCGGCGATGCGCGCGTTCGACGGACGGGCCGGAGGGTCGAGCGCGCTGCTGGCCCGGGTCTCCGCCGTGTTCGGCCCGCCGCGGGACCTGCCCGGTGTGCTGTACCCGCGGGCGGACCGGCCCGCGGTGCTCGCCTCGTTCGCGCCCGAGGTGGCACGCTGCGCTCCGGCCGACCCGGTGGCCGCCCGTATCCTCCGCGAGGCCGCGCGTCACATCGCCGCCGCGGCCGCCGCGGCCTGCCCGCGCCGCCTACCGGTTTCCGGCCGAATGGCAGGGACGGCGGACACAACGGAGGGGCCGGGCGAGGCTGGTGCGACATGTGAAGTCGCACTCACCGGCGGACTTTTTCGTATGGGTGAACCGCTGCTCGCACCGCTGCGCGAAGAGTTGCAATTGCAACTACCTCATGCGCGATCGGTCGCCGCCATGGGGACGCCGCTGGACGGGGCGTTGCGCGTGGCAGGGGCACTGGTGACGGGCGGTCTGCGCCTGCCGGCCGACCCGGTGATGTTGCGTATCATTTGCTGAACAGCCCTCCATGTACCGAATGCGCGGACGAATAAATCCGGACAGACGGCGCCGGAACGCCCCCGCCCGAACGGCTTGGTGCGATGAACGACTAACATGCGGCGCCATGAGCTCCCCCACAGGGCCCACGCCTGGCCTGCCTGTACGAATGCCGCGTCCCCGCCAGTCCGGACGGCACCGGCGGCCGGAGCCTGCGGCAGCGCCCGCGGCCGCGCCGCCGCTGGTCCTCGCCGTGCCGGGGAGGGCCGACCTCGCCACCCGCCAGATCGCCGAGGAGGCGCTCAGCATCGCCCGCTCCGAGCTCCCCGGGCTCGACGCGCGCATCGGCTACGTGGACGCCGCCGGCGGCGACGTGGGCTACCCGTCGCTGGAGTCCGTCCTGGCCCACGCGGCCGCCCAGCGCACCGCTCGCGCGAGCGAAGCCCAGGGAGGCCCGGAGACGGACGGAGCGGGCCCCTGGGAGCGCTGGCCCACGGCCGTGGCGGTCCCGCTGCTGGCGGGCCCCGACAGCGCGCACCTGCGCCGGATACGCCATGCGGTCATGAACAGCGGCTCCGTCACCGAGCTGACCGACACGCTCGGCCCGCACCCCCTGCTCGCCGAGGCCCTGCACGTGCGCCTCTCGGAGGCCGGACTGGCCAGGGCCGACCGCGCCCGACTGTTCACAGTTGCAACTGCCGCGGACGGAATCATCCTGGCGACGGTCGGCGGCGAGGAGGCCGTACAGGCGGCGGGCATCACCGGAATGCTGTTGTCCGCCCGGCTCGCGGTGCCCGTGCTGGCGGCGGCACTGGACGAGGAGGGCGCGATCGCCCGCGCCGCGGAGCAGCTGCGTTCGTCCGGGTCGCAGAGCCTGGCGCTCGCGCCGTGCATCGTCGGCCCCGAGGTGGCCGAGGGTCTCGCGGCCGAGGCCGCGCGCGAGGTGGCCTGCTCGGCGGCGGAGCCGCTGGGCGCCTACCCGGCGATCGGCAAGCTCGTCGTGGCCAAGTACGCGGCCGCGCTGGGCCTGGCGACCCAGCCGTCGCTCCAGGGCACGCCGGTCCGCTGACGCGTCCGTCCGTACGTCCGCCGGGAGGGGCTTCCGCACCGCGGGAGCCCCTCCGGCCGTTCCGGGCCCGGGTGTCGGCGCCTCAGGTGAAGATCACGCAGGACGCGGCGGGCGCGGTGAGCGATCCCGCGAGGCTCGGTATTCCCGTGCCGTGGTCCACGGTGAACCAGGTGACGTCGCCCGACCGTTCATTGGCGGCATAGAGGTGCCCGCCCTCCGGATCCAGGGTCAGGTCGCGGGGCCAGTGGCCGCCGCAGGCGGTGGAGCCCTGGATTCCGAGGATGTCGCCGGACGCGTCGAGGGCAAGCGTGGTGATGCTGTCGTGCCCGCGGTTGGCGACCCACAGGAACCGTCCGTCCGCGGAGACGACGGGCTCGGACGGGTAGTTGACGACCTTGAGGCCCGGGGCGAGGACGCGTGTGTGCCCGGTCGGCACGAGCGAGCCGTCGGCGGCGTCCCAGCGGCAGACCGTGACGGTCGAGTCCAGCTCGTTGAGGACGTACGCACGGTCGCCGCGGGGATGGAAGGTGAGATGCCGGGGGCCGCTGCCGGGTCGCAGCCGTACCTCGTCGTGCGGGCGCGGCAGGCCCGTCACCGGGTCGAGGGCGTAGATCCACACGGAGTCCGTGCCGAGGTCGACGGCGAGCAGCCGGCGGCCGGAGGGGTCGGGCACGACGGCGTGCGCGTGCGGCCCTTGCTGCCGGTCGGCCACGGGCCCGGAGCCGCGGTGCGGCAGGACGGCGCTCGGTGCGCCGAGCCCGCCGCCGGTGCGGACGGGGAGGGCGCTGACGCTGCCGGACCGGTAGTTGGCGGTGAACAGGTGCGTTCCCGCGAAGACGAGGTGGGTGGGCGACTCGCCGCGCACCGGCACGGGTTCGCCGAGCGGCTCGGGCCGGGCGGGGTCGGCCAGCGAGAAGGCCGCGGCGGCGCCCTCGTCGGTCTCGCTCACCGCGTAGAGCACGTCGGCCCCGGGCGACAGCGCGAGGAAGGACGGGTTCACGACGGCGTCGGTGGAGTGCACGGCCTTCAGCCCGCCCGTGCCGGGGTCCACCTCGGCGACCGTCAGGCCCGCTCCGCCCGCCTCCGTGAACGAGCCGATGTACGCGTACCGCCGCCGCCCGCTGCCCATCACCATGCCGCCCTCCCCACCGAACCGCTTGTGTGTCCGACGCTACACGGGGGCACCGACAAACCCGAGGTCAGGCGGCCGCGAACACCTCGTGAGGCTCCGTGCGAGGACGGGCGGGCACCGGCCCTGCCCGCGGTTCTGGTCCGTTGGCCCTTTCTGGCACGCCGAATACCCCCGTGACTGTACCAATGGCACAGTCGTTCCACCTTCTCTTGAGCCAGCGGGTGACCGGATGTTTTGATGAACCTGTCGATGGCGCTGCGGATCTCGCGGCGCCTTTTTCGTTTTGAGGCGCAGGGGAGCCGGAAGAGTTGCTGAAGAGGATGTTCGTGGCCCCGGACCCGGGCCGGCTGCGGCTGCGCGTTTCGGCCAGGGCCGTGCTCGGCATCGGGCTGGCCGTGGCCGTCTCCGAGCTGGTCACCGACTCGCTCGCCGCGGCCATCGCGGGCGGGCTCGCCGCGTTGCTCGCGCTCTTCACGGTCGCGGATGCCACGGTGCGCGGCCAGGCCGTCACGACCGCGCTGCTGCCCGTCGTGGGCTTCCCCGTGCTCGCGCTGGCGACGGTGCTCCACGACCTCCCGTTGGCGCGCGATGCCGCGTTCCTCGCCGTCGTGTACGCCGGGGTGTACGCGCGCCGCTGGGGCCCGCGCGGCCACTCGCTGGGGACCTTCGCGTTCATGACCTTCTTCATGGCGCAGTTCCTGCACGCCGTCCCTGCCCAACTTCCCCATCTGTACACGGCCGTGGCCCTGTCCGTCGCCACCGCCGGTCTCGTCCGCTTCGGCCTGTGGTGCGTCGAGCGCCGCACCCCGCCGCCCGCGGGGCCCGCTCCCCTGACGGCGCGCGGGCTCGCCCGTCCCACCACGCGCCAGGCCTTCCAGAACACCTTCGCCTGCGCGATCGCCCTGGGCGTCGGGCAGCTCGTCTCGGACGAGCGCTGGTACTGGGCGGTCGGCACCGCCTGGTGGATCTTCGTCAACACCGCCTCGCGCGGCGAGACCCTCGTCCGCGGCTTCCGCCGCATCGTCGGCACGCTGACGGGCATCACCGTGGGGCTGCTCGTCGCCGTCCCGCTGCACGGCGCGCCCGCGCCCACCGCCGTCCTCGTCGCCGTCTGCGTCTTCGGGATCTTCTACACCGCCGCGCTTTCGTACAGCTGGATGATGTTCTTCGTCACCGTCATGGCCAGCCTGCTGTACGGCTTGCTGGGGGTGCTCCACCCCGGGCTGCTGGCACTGCGCTTCGAGCAGACGCTCGTGGGTGCCGTCGGCGCGGCCCTGGCCGTCGCCTTGGTGCTGCCCATCACGACGCATGCCGCCACCGACGCGTGGATCCGGCGTGCGCTGGTGTCCGTGCGGCACTGCACGACGGAGTCGGCGCGGCGGCTGGCGGGCGACGAGTCCGCCGACCCTTCCCCGCACGTCGCGGAGCTGGAGCTGCTCCTGGGCAAGGTGCGGGCCTCGCTGGCACCGCTGCTGCACCCGCTCAATCCGCTGCGGGCCCGCAAGGAGCGCGCGCGGCAGGTCATGGCGTACCTCGACGACTGTGTGCGGCAGGCACGCGGTCTCGCGGAGGTGGCCGCCGATCCGGACGCCTCGCACGACGCCCGGCTGACCGCCGCCTGTCAGCGGGTCGAGACCGCGCTGCACGCTCTGATACCGGCCGCGGAGGCGCCTGCCGCGGCGATGGACCTCGCCGCTTCCGCCCCGCAGCACCACCCGGGTGCCGAGCGTGCCCTGGCCCACCTGCACGACCTGGAGAAGGCCCTCGCCGAGTTGGCCACGCCCGTGCTGAGCAGCCCGCGTTCGCCGTTGGCCGGTACCTGATCCCGGGCGGACGAGCGCCTGTGGCAAGGAGAACCGCCCGGCCCGCCTGTCGGGGGAGCAGGCAGGGCCGGGCGGGATCCAGGGAGGGCGCTCAGGCCCTGGCGGGGGTGTTCGCGCGGTAGCGGAGGCCTGCCAGCGCGGCCAGCAGAGCGGTGACGATCATGTAGATCCAGCCGTGCCGGAAGGAATCCATCGTCGGGTGCTCCGAGCTGCCGAGGATCGCGGTGAGCAGGGCGACGCCCAGGGCGGAGCCGATCTGGCGGGACATCATCAGCGTGCCCGAGCCCACCGACAGCTGCTCGGCGGGCAGCCCGCTCGCCGCACCGAACAGGGCGGGCTGGATCAGGGCGTTGCCCGCGCCGACGAGGATCGCCCCGGGCAGGTAGGCGGCCGCGTAGTGCGGCGTGGGCTCCGCGGCGATCAGCCACCAGGCACAGCCCACCGCGAACACCACGCCTCCGGCCACCGCGGAGGTCCGGGCGCCGATACGGCGGATGATCTTCCCCGAGAGGGCGGAGAGGATCATGACGGTGACCGGGGTGGGCGCGATGCTCAGGCCGGCGCGCAGGACCGAGTAGTGCCACTGGCCGGTCAGGAAGAGGGCGGCCTCGAAGAGCATCGAGGCGAACGCCAGGTAGTAGACGAAGATTCCGATGGTGCCGACCCTGAACAGCCGGCTCGCGAACAGGGTGGGGCTGATGATCGGGTCGGCGGTGTGGCGGACGTGGCGCAGGAGGACGAGCAACAGCACCACGGCGACCACGAAGCAGACCAGGGTGCCGGGCGCGGTGTAGCCCCAGTCGGGCGCTTCAACGAAGGCCATCGTCAGCGCGCCGGACGCGAGGAGGATGAGCGCCGACCCGAACAGGTCCAGACCCTGTGACGCCTTGCGGGCCACCTGTGGCAACAGGCGCACGCCGGCCAGGACGGCCACGGCGCAGACGGGGACGTTGATGATGAAGATCCACCGCCAGTTGATCTCCACCAGCAGGCCGCCCAGGACCGGGCCGCTGCCCGCGGCGACGGCCGCGACCGCCGTCCAGATGCCGATGGCCGTGGAACGCTCGTGCTCGGGGAAAGCCGGCAGGGCCAGCCCCAGGGAGGTGGGCACGAGAACGGCCGCGGCCACCGCCTGCACCACACGGGCGATGATCAGTACGGTCAGGCTGGGGGCGACGGCACAGCCGACCGAGGACAGGCCGAAGAGCACCATGCCGATGAGGAAGCTGGCCTTGCGGCTCGTCTCGTCCGCGAGGCGTCCGGCGGGGATGAGGAGCGCCGCGAGGACGATCGTGTAGCCGTTCAGCACCCACGACATGGAGGCGAGCGATGCCTGCGGGAACGACTTCTCCAGAGCGGGGAAGGCCACGGTGACGGCGAACAGATCGAGGATCGCGAGGAACTGGGCGGCCGACGCGACGGTCAGTACCAGCCAGCGCCGGGGATCCGCCGGTGCGGACGCGGCGGGAACGGCCGCATCCGCCGGGCGGGTTTCGGAAGTTGAGGTCATGGACGTATCCGTCGTCTTTCCGTTGATCGAAAAGGAGGCGCTTCCCACTATCGGCGCCCACGACCACCCCATCGAGTGGCAGATCTGCCATGAGCCGCTAGATTACTGCCATGACTCAGCAGCCCGGCAATCCCGGCACCGTGGCAGTGGCGGTCACCGACGGCATGCCGATCCTCGAACTGGCCGTGCCCTGCCATGTGTTCGGCACTCCGCGCCCCGATCTCCACGACCCCTGGTACGACTTCCGGCTCTGCAACCTCACGGAGGGCGAGGCCGTCCCGGCCCGGCAGTGGTTCACCACGCACACCCCGCACGGATACCGGGAACTCGTCGAGGCGGACACCG
Source organism: Streptomyces sp. NPDC002537 (assembly GCF_053594975.1). Lineage (NCBI taxonomy): Bacteria > Bacillati > Actinomycetota > Actinomycetes > Kitasatosporales > Streptomycetaceae > Streptomyces > Streptomyces sp. NPDC002537. The sequence goes on along the minus strand of NZ_JBSFWT010000073.1, from coordinate 3,664 downwards.
TCATCGTTCCCGCCAGTGCGGACGTCCGCGGTGAGCCTCCCGCACGGCTGCTGGAGGCCATCAAAGAGGCTCACGGCCGCGGCGCGCGGATCGTCTCCCTGTGTTCGGGGGCGTTCGTCCTGGCGGCGGCCGGGCTGCTCGACGGGCGGCGTGCCGCCACGCACTGGGAGCACGCCCCGCTCCTGGCCGAACGCTATCCCGGCGTCGACGTCGACCCCACCGTCCTGTACATCGACGACGGGGACATCCTCACCAGTGCCGGCAGCACCGCCGGCATCGACCTGTGCCTGCATCTGCTGCGCAAGGACCTGGGGTCCCGGGTGGCCGGTTCCGTAGCCCGCCATCTGGTGGTGCCCGCCCACCGGCCCGGCGGACAGGCCCAGTACATCGAGACGCCGGTGCCGCCCACGGAGACCGACAGCGGACTGGCCCCGCTGCTGCACTGGGCCGCCGAGCGGCTCCACCAGCCCCTCACCGCGCCTCAATTGGCCCGGCAGGCCGGAACGAGCGTACGGACACTGGTGCGGCGTTTCCATCAGGCCACGGGCACCACGCCCCTGCAGTGGCTCCAGGCCCAGCGTATCGCCCGCGCCAAGGAGTTGCTGGAGACCACCGACCAGCCGATGGACAGGATCGCCGAGCAGTGCGGCCTGGGCGGCGCGGGCAACCTCCGGCTCCATTTCGCCCGCAGTGTCGGCATTCCCCCCAGCGAGTACCGCCGCGCGTACCGCGCCGCGGACGGCGGGAGTCCCGGCTCCGCCGACGGCTCTTGCACCAAAGTCGGATACCCGACTCCCCTGTCGCGCAGGTAGAAACAGAGGTGACTGCCCATGGAGCAGCCCATAGAGCAAAGGGATCTGTATGCCTGTCATCTCCGTCGACATGTGGCAAGGCCGGACCGAGGCGGACAAGGCCGTCCTGGCACGCGAGCTCACCGACGCCTTCCAGCGCGCCTGCGGGAGCACGCGCGAACGCATCTACGTCATCATCCGCGATGTCCCGAAGGAGAACTGGGCGATCGGCGGTGAGATGTGCACGGACCTGCCGACCGTGGCCCCCGCGTCCGCGCCTCCCTCGGCGGGCTGACCGGATGACGTCCTCCGATCGGTCCGCGCCCGAGCCGTACGCGACAGGCGACCGTATCCGCAGGGAAGTTCTCGGCGACGAGCACGTCAACTCCATGCTGAGCGACTGGCCTCCGGCGAAGCCCCTGCTCGACCTGATCACCGCGTACCCCTGGGGCTCGGTCTGGGCGCGCGAGGGTCTGGACCGGCGGACGCGCAGCCTCCTCAACCTCGCCCTGCTCACCGCCCTGAACCGGCCGGAAGAGCTGCGCCTCAACATCCGCGGCGCCCTGCGCAACGGCTGTTCCGTCGAGGAAATGGCCGAAGTCGCCCTGCAGTGCGCCGCTTACGCCGGCGCTCCGGCGGGCATCGCGCTGATGAAGGCGGTCCACGAGATCCACGGAGCTGTGTCGGCCGAGGAGTGACCGACAAAGGGGGGCGGGCCCGGGAACTTCCCGGGCCCGCCCCCCTTGTCCTCCCCGTACGGTCCCGTGCGATCAGCGCACGGGCACCGTCAGCTCCGCGTCCCGCTCGGCCGGGCGCGCGGCGAGCCGGTTCATACCCTGCTTGAGGCAGGACCGGGCGATGGAGTCACCCTGGAGCAGCGTGCGGGAGTTGACGTGCGGCCGGGCACCGATCGCGGTGACCCACTGCACCGACTCCACCGGGGGTCCGTAGGAGAAGCGGGCCGGGTGGGGAACACCCTGGCCGTCGATGACCTGGAAGGTCACATCGGTGACGTCCAGACCGCCCGTCTCGTAGCCCGGCCCCGCCGTGTCGGGGATGAAGTGGGCCCGGCATCCGCCGGCGGAGTGCAGCGACGCCAGCAGCGGGTCGGTGGCCCGGCGCACGTCGGTCGTCGGCAGATGGGCCTCGACGAGTGCCGTCACACGCACCGACGTGCCGGGCACCTGGGGGGATTCGACCACGAAGGCACCGGACTCCTGGTCCGCCGTCACCCGCATGCGCGGGCCCAGCACCTGGACCACCCCGGCCTCGACCAGGGCACGGAGCTGCCGGACACGCGTGGCCGGAGGGCCACTGGCGGCATAGTTGTTCAGCCCGCTGAACCAGCGGTCGATGTGGTCCCTGTAGGAGGCGCCGCTCAGGCCCCGGTGGGAGATCACCTGCCGCACCTCGTCGCGCAGGTCGCGCATCACCGCGGCGGCCGCCTTGACGGCGCTCGTGGCCGGACCGAGGTCCGAGTGCCGCAGGTCCTCGTCGAGGACGTCGAGTATCCACGCGCGGTAGTCGGCGGGGTCGGCGAACTCCCGCTGGTCCGCGGGACGGTCGAGCGCCTCCCAGTTCCAGCGCAGCTCCGGGTCGGGCACCAGATCGCTCAGGAGCGCCTCCATCTCCGGGGAACCCCATGAGTGGCGCGGGTACTCGGCCAGCAGCCGGGCGTGCCCGTCGGGGTCGGTGTCCTGGAGCAACACCTTGTAGTAGTTCCAGGCGACCTCCTTCGACACGAGGGGGAACAGGTCCGCCATGAAGTCGGTGCGGCCGGTGCCCGCCGGCCCCCTCAGCCGGGCGATCTCGTCGGCGGACAGAAAGGTCGCCTGGTAGCGGGGCACGATCTCCTGACGGATCTCCGCCCGCGCACGGTAGGGCACACCGCGCCCCGACCCGGCATGGACGACGGGCTCGTTCCCACTCGGCAGATACGTCAGCCTGCCGTCGGCACCGGAGACGAAGCGACCACCCCGGCCCTCCGTGAGCAGCGCCATGTAGTCGTAGAAGTTCAGCCCGAGGCCGCGCAGGACCACGGGCTGCCCCGCGCCGATCGGCGTCAGGTCCGCCTCGGCGGGACTGCTCGGCGGCACATAGTGCAGGCCGTTCCGCTGGGCGAAATCGGCGAGCTCACGCTGCTTATCCGTCGGCTCGACGTCGTAATGGCCCTGAGCGAGGACCACGGCATCAACTGCCAGCGGACGCTCCCGGCCTTCCAAGGACACCTGCTGTGTGCCGTCCGGGAAATCGGTGACCGAGGTCGCCCGGGTCCGGTGCACCTCGACACGGACCTGGGCCGGCGCGTTGCGCACGATGTGGGCGAAGGCCCAGCCGAGGTACTCCCCCTGGAACGCCCGGGAAGCGTACGACCACGGTTCCATCACCGCGGCCTCGGCCTTCGCCTCTTCGGTCACATCGGTCACTTCGCCCTCGGCGACCATGCGCGCCCACTGGTACTGGGTGGGCCCGAACGTCAGCGGACCCTCACAAGTGACGGTGTCGTCGGTGAATACGGTCACGTCCCCGGCAACGGTATTCATCAGCAGCCGACGCGACTGGTCGAGCTGCCACACGCGCCCGCCTCCCACGGGATAGGGGTCGATGACATGCACCTCGACCCGCGTGTCCCCCGCGACTTCGGCGGCGTTGGCACAGATGCGCTCCAGCGCCACGGTTCCCCTTGGTCCGGCACCAACGATGCAGATACGTATGGTTGCTGCTCCCGTTGACATACGAGCTCTCCTAGCTGAGGCGGATGATGAAAGAGTCGGCGAGGGTCAGCCGACGACGGTCCAGGTGTCGTTCCCGGCCAGGAGGGTGGCGAGGTCGCCTTTGCCCTGGTGGTGGGTGGCGGTTTCGAGTTGGTCGTT
>NZ_JBSFWT010000072.1:0-38556 GCF_053594975.1 Streptomyces sp. NPDC002537 | reverse complement strand
GTCATCGGCGGCACCAGCCTCTTCGGCGGCCGCGGCAAAACCTGGTCCGCACTGCTCGGCGTCCTCGTCATCCAGTCCATCGCCTCCGGCATGGCCCTCCTCGGCATCGCGTCGGCCATCCAGTACATGATCACCGGCGCGGTCCTCCTCGCCGCTGTCGTCATCGACTCGGTCTCCCGCCGCGCTCAGAAGACAACAGGCCGCGCGTAGACGACGTCCGGCCACCCCGGTCCGCTGCCGCCCGGCCGGGCGGCAGCGGACCACGAACGACACTGGAAGGAATCCCACGATGCATTGGAATCTGCGGCTGATCGCCGCCAAGAAGGGCATCTGGAAAGCGACCGATCTCCAGCGGAGCCTTGCCGAGTACGGTTTGGTGATCTCGTCCGCGAAGATGTCCGGACTGTGGTCCGGTCAGCCCCTCTCGCTCAAGCTCAAGGACCTGGATGTCATCTGCGTGGTCCTCGACTGCGAGATCGGCGAACTGCTGATCCCCGAGCCGGAGAAGGTCAGTTGGTACATGCCGGAGGAGCAGAGCCGACGGCCGGCCGACGGAAGGAGCGTCGGCCCGCCGCTGATACCCCGCCCCCGCGACCACGGTCCAATGCCGCCGGAGTAGAACGAGGGGCTCAAGCGCGCGCACTTGCACGGCCGTTGCGCGTCGCCGCTGCGTGCGATGTTCCGCGGGGAGACGGACGGCGCTTGCCGACCGCAGGACACACGGTCACCCTGAACGGCCATAAGGTGACGAGATGTCACATTCTGACGACTACAGAGCTCTCATCTCGATGCTGCAATGAATCAGCGCCGTCCCACCGGCCGAACAACCACGCCGCCGGCCTCGAAATGAAACTTCTCGCGAAGTGCCTGTGCGACAGCCGGTGTTCGGCGCTCCCGGTCCGGCCCGAAGGCCGACAGGGGAACCCGTTTGGCAGGCATGGATGAGGAGAGAGAACAGTGCAGAATACCCGGCCGATCGGCACCATCCCGGCCGACAGGGTCGTGAACGACAGCGGAATCAGCTGCGAATTCACGGGAATCTACAGCCAGGGCTCCCTCGTGGTCCGGTGCTCTCCCGGCAGTGCGGGTGCCGCCGTCGACATCGACGTCACGACCCGGGCGGGGCGAGGCGGCTTTGTGGCGGAACACACCGTCCTGGCCGACGGCAAGGAGTACGCGATCCAGCCGCCTTCGGGCAAGGTGCCGCAGGGCAGGGCGCTCATCGAGGTGCGGAAGAGCGGTGACAACCGGCCGGGGAACCTCCAGCTCGGCGCCGGTCAGGATGATGTCGGCAGGCCTGCTTGGGAGCACGTGGACGTCCCGCCCGTACAGATCGTCCCGCCGGAGCAGCTGCCGGCCGCTCTCCCTCCGAACGGCGGCGGGCCGACGGATCCCATCGCGCAGGCAGGTCTCGCACGGGCCGCCGATGCCTTCGCACAGCTGGTGGCGGACGAGGGCCTCGAGAAGATCGATTTCAAGGGCTTCGGACGGGCGCTGAAGTTCGGTACCCAGTTCGCCGGGACCATCGCCAACGTCCACGCCTTCTCCAAGGCGGTTACCGCGGACGACTGGCAGACCGTCATCCTGGGCGGTGGCACCACCGCTCTCAGCACGGGATCGACGGCGTCCGGCCTGATGTCCACCGGTTCGGAGGTCCTTGAGAAGGCCCTGCGGGCGGGGAAGCACGCCGACTCGGAGAAGCTGGTCAAGTTCCTCGGGAAGCTGGGCAAGAAGGTCGCGGGGCCACTGGGGCTCGCGGCCGACGTGGGCGGGCTCGTCAACACGTCGATCAACTACACCAAGGGCAAGCCGGGCGCTCACACGATCAATGTCGTCGTGGACGGCTCCGCCGTGGTGGGGAGCACCGTCGCGCTGGTTCCCGGGCTCGGCCCGGTCGGTCTCCTCATCGCCGTTCCCGCGATTCTGTACACGGCAGCGGATGTCTTCATGCTCAATCCGGCGCTGCCGGATGAGCAGATCCGGTCCTTCAAGTCCTCGGTGCGGCAGGCCGTGGCCGAGGTGGACGATTTCATGGACCACGCGCACCGGGACGCTGTCGAGGGGATCGACGCCAGGTACGACCTGTACCTGGACGGGCTTCAGCGGCAGTGCCGAGGGAGCCTCGACTCGGCCGAATACCGCGAGGCTCTGGAGGGATACCAGGCGGAGAAGGCGCGAGAGCTGGCCCAGCTTGCCGCGCGGCGGCCGGAGTTGGCGAAGGCGGCGCGCAAGAGCGCTGTGCGGAAGGCCAAGGAGCTGGTGCACGAGCAGCTCGACGAGAACCGGGATTCCTTCCTTCTCGGCAAGATCGCTCCCACCAAGGGTCTTGACATGTGGGACTTCATCAAGGGGAAGGGCTGGACCCTGGATCCCCTTGTCGAGATCGACGCCTACTGGCGTGATTTCGTCCGGGGCTCCGTCCGCAATGTCACCCGTGAGCTGAGCTCCTTCAGCACGGAGGAGATCGAGGCGTGGGCCGGTCGTGAATTCGACGATTGGCCCACGCAGCCCAAGAAGAAGTACGCCTCCTGGCTGCCGTGGTGAAGGACGTACTGCGCGGGCCGCGGTAACGAACGTGCCGTGCCCGCTCACGTTGGGCGCCCCCTCCCGAGGGGTCACCCAACGTGAGCGGTCGGGACGATACGTCGTTCTCCGTCGCTGACGTCGGACGAAGTCCACAGGCATGCGCCGTGGCGATGACAAAGCCATACTGTTCTCTGTCGGCCATACGCTGCGGACGCGCAGGCGCACGGACGGCAGGAGAGCGACAGCCGCACCTCACGGCATGGACGGGAGGAGCAGCAGTGACCACCCCCGGCAGAGCCGATGACCGTGGCGCGGGAGGGGCGGACGACGCTGTCGACGTGGCTGTCGTCGTCATGGTGGATGTCCACGGCGTCGTGGCGGGCTGGGGCGTCGGTTCCGAGCGCTTGCTCGGCTATTCCGCGGACGAGGCGGTGGGGCGGGACGCGGAAAGCTTGCTCGAGGCACCGGAACTGGCGCCGAAGGCTCTGGCCGCGGCCGTGGAGGGCGAGGAGAAGGCCCGGCCGCGGAGCCTGTTGTCCCTCCGGCACCGGGACGGGCACGAGCTCCGGGTGCTCGCCGGGGTATCCCGGCTGCTCTCTCCGCCGGAGCGGGCGTACTGGCTCGTCACGGGCACCCCGGTGCGGCCATGGTCACGGCAGGAGCCGAGCACCGCCTTTCACGAGGACTTCTTCGCCCAGTCGCCGGTGGCCATGGCCGTGCTGGACGACGATCTCCGGTACGTGTGGGTCAACAGCGCTCTGGAACGCGGCGGCGGTGTTCCCCGTGAGCAGGCCATCGGGCGCCGCTGGGGCGAACTCCAGCCCGAGCTGGCCCTCCGGACGGCCCGGTACCGGATACGTCGGGTGCTGGACACCGGGAAGCCCGAGATCGATCACGTCTACCACGGGCGTGTCCGGAGGGATCCGTTTCGTGAGCGCGCGTTCTCCATGTCCGCCTTCCGCCTCGAGGACACGACGAGCGGCAAGGTCGGTGTGGGCTTCATGGCGCTGGACGTCACCGACCGCTGGCAGGCGAGGCAGCGTCTGGCGCTGCTCAACGAGGTGGGTGCCCGGCTGGGGCACACCCTGGACCCATGGCGCACCGCGCAGGAGATCTGCGATGTGATCGTGCCCGGTCTGGCCGACTGCTGCACGGTCGACCTGTGGGACTGGGCGATCAATGGCCACGACCCGGTGAAGGACCCCGCCGGGGGCGCCGCCACGCTCATCCGCGCGGGTCAGCAGTGTGTGCGGCTGCCGTGCCCGTACTGGGTGGCACCGACGGGTGGCGCGGTCGGTTACACGTCCCCGTCCCCCGTCGTGGAGAGCCAGGCCACCGGGAACGCGGTGCTCACTTCCGGATCCGGGATCGGCCTCTCCGTCCAGGAGGCTCACGGCGCCGTCCCCGGCACGGACTCCGGCGGCCGTGCCGGCTCCGCGATGGTGATACCGCTGCGGGCTCATGACACGGCCCTGGGGGTGGCGGTCCTGATACGTCACGAACGGCAGGATCCGTTCGAACACGATGATCTGCTCCTGGCCGAGGAGATCATGGCCCGCGGCGCGCTCTGTCTGGAGAACGCGCGCCGCTACGTCCACGAGCATTCCATCGCCGTGACCCTGCAGCACAGCCTCCTGCCCCACCGCCTCGCCGAGGAAACGACCCTGGACATCGCCTCCCGCTATCTTCCGGCGCATGCCGACGAGGGCATCGGAGGCGACTGGTTCGACGTGATCCCCCTGTCCGGCGCCCGTACCGCGCTGGTCGTCGGCGACGTCACCGGATACGGCATCCAGGCCGCCGCCACCATGGGCCGGCTGCGCACCGGGGTACACACGCTCGCCGCCATGGACCTGCCTCCCGACGAGCTTCTCGCCCGCCTGGACGACCTCGTCCTCCGTTTGGCCGAGCACACCCCTCCCGGCACGAAGAGCCTGGGCGCCACGTGTCTGTGCCTCGTCTACGACCCCACGAGCCGCCGGTGCACCATGGCCTCGGCGGGCCATCCCCCGCCCGTGCTCATCGGCCCCGGCGGGACCGCGACCTTGGCCGAGCTGCCTCCCGGTCCGCCGCTCGGTGTCGGTGGCCTGCCCTTCGAGAGCGCCGAGATCGAGCTGGCGGACGGCACCCTGGTCGCCCTCTACACCGATGGGCTTCTGCACGCCGACGACGATGCGGCCGGGCCCACCGCCGACCGGCTCATCCGGGACCTCGTCCCCGCCGATCGCCCCCTCGAGGTCATCTGCGAAAGCGTCATCCGTTCCCTTCCCGTCCTGCCTCCCAGCGATGACGTGGCCCTTCTCATCACACGGACCCAGGCGTTGGGCGCCGATCGGATCGTCCAGTGGGAACTCCCCCGTGATCCGGCCGTCGTCTCCCACGCGCGCGCTCTGGCGACCGAGCAGCTTCAGGTGTGGGGCCTCGACGAGCTGCAGATGACCACTGAACTCATCGTCAGCGAACTGGTCACCAACGCCATCCGTTACGGCACCGGGAGCATACGGTTGCGGCTCATCCACCATCGGACGCTGATCTGTGAGACCTCCGACGAAAGCAGCACCGCACCGCATCTGCGCCATGCCAGGACCACCGACGAGGGCGGACGCGGGCTCTTCCTCATCGCCCAGCTCACCCGCCGGTGGGGAACCCGGCCGGCCGCCACGGGAAAGACCATCTGGACCGAACAGGACCTCCCTTCGGCTCCGGGTCGGGGTTCGGAGGGGGGTTGGGCGGGGCTCGACGCCTGAACCCCGGGTGCGGAGGGGAACTCGGGTCGTCCGGCTGTCATTTCACGACGCTGTCACTTCACAACGCTGTCACTTCACAACGCTGTCATTTCACGACGCCGTCGGCGCCGGTCTTGGTACCCGCGCTGCCCTTGAGGGCCGACTCCGGGATCGGCCGGTCGGCGTTGAGTGCCTTCCAGACCTCGTCGGCCGTGGCGAGCGGCACCAGCCGGTTCGGGTCCTTGGCGTCCGGGGTGGTCGGCAGGGTGACCATGTGCATGTCGTCGGCGCCGATGCTTTTGAGGCTGTTCGCGAAGCCGTAGAGCTTCTCGACGCTGCCGAGTCCCTTGTCGGTGGTGATCGCCTTGGTGGCGGTGTCGGCGAGCCCGTAGAGCTTGGAGGGGCTGCTCAACAGGCCGATGTGCTTGACCTGGTCCAGCAGCGCCTTGATGAAAGCCTGTTGGAGCTTGATCCGGCCGAGGTCGCCGCCGTCGCCCACGCCATGGCGCGTGCGCACCAGGCCGAGGGACTGCTCGCCGTCGAGGGTATGGGTGCCCGGCCGCAGGTCGAGGTGGCTCCACTTGTCGCGGATCGGCTTGGTCGTGGTCACCTTCACCCCGCCGAGCTTGTCGATCAGCTTCTGGAAGCCGGCGAAGTCCACTTCCATGTAGTGGTCCATGCGGATGCCGGTCATCGCCTCGACGGTCTTGACCGCGCAGGCCGCGCCGCCCGTCGAGTACGCCTCGTTGAACATCGCGCGCTGGACCGCCGGGCTCGTCCTGCCGTCCGGTGTCAGGCACTCGGGACGTGGGACCAGCGTGTCACGGGGGATGCTCACCACGCTGGCCTTCTTGCCGCCCGCGTAAACATGGACGATCATCGCGGTGTCGGAGCGGGCGCCCTCGTCCGTGCCGTACTTGCTGTTCGCGCCCGCCCGGGAGTCGGAGCCCAGGACGAGGATGTCCCGCGAGCCGTTGTCGACGTCGGCCGGACGGTCCTTGCCCAGCGCCGCGTCGATGTCGACGGCGTGCAGATTGCCGTTGAACTTGTACCAGAGGAACCCGGCACCCGCGCCTCCGACGAGGATGACGCCCGCTCCCGTCCAGGCGGCTATTCGCCATCCCCTGCGGCGGGTTCGCGGCTTGCGGCGGCGGCCGCCCTGCTCGCTGCGCCGACGGTGCCCGCCGCTGCTGTCATCAGCCATGCGTTCCTTGTCCTCTGCTGATCGTCCGGTCGCCTCTCCCCGTCCCCTTCGGCCGACCTGTGGCCGCCCGGGCGGCATCGCGCACCCGACAGGAAGCACGCGCCAAGAATGCACTCCGATTTATAAGGGCCTTCTTAGAGAACTTGCCGCCGGTTTGTGGCGGAAGCCGCTCTTCCCCTGCCACCCGCGCTTTCGCCGGCGTCTCAGTGCATTATCTGGCGAGACCCGCAGGTCGCCCCTATGGCAAAAGTCTCAGGCAGCGGCCATGAGCAGTCTCGGACATTTCACCGTGCCGCATCAATGCGTCCGGGCCGGAAGTAGCCGTAAGTTGATTCAATTCAGCCTGTTTCCCCTTGACTCGCAACTTCCGGTTGCCGCAAGTCGGGTGCCGACGGACCTCGCCTACGCCGCCGCGGACCTCGTGGGCAACGGCAGAAAGGCACGGAGAACGAACCCTCCGGCAGTGGTCGGTTCCGCCCGGAAGCGGCCGTCGAGCCGGTATACCCTCGCGCACAGGCTCTCCAGCCCCGTGCCGCTTCCGCCGAGCGCGGCACCCTTGCTCGTCGACGGGCCGTTCTCGACGGAGAAACCGACCCAGTGCTCCTGGAAGCTGAGCGAGATCTGGATGGGGGCACCGGGCGCGTGCTTGACCGCGTTGGTCAGCCCTTCCTGTCCTATGCGGTAGAGGGCGGACTGGATTTCCTGAGGAAGGGGAACAGGGGTGCCTTCGATGAAACACACGGCGTCGACGCCGATGGCTTTCATATTGCGCACCAGGGATTCGAGGAACACCTGGTAACCCACCTCGGCGAGGCGGACCGGCGGGGAGCTGTCGCCCGGATCGTTGCGGAGCATGTCGAGGATTTGCCGCAGTTCGGCCATGACCGCCCGGGAGGCGTCCTCGATCACGTGGACACCTTCGAGCACCTTTTCCGGCTTGTGCGCGTTCACCTTGACCGCCGCGGCCTGCATGCTCACGACCGCGACCTGATGGCCGATCCCGTCGTGCATGTCGAAGGCCAGGCGCGTACGTTCCTCGAGCACCGCGTATCTGGCGGCCTGGTCGACCGTCCCCTGCAGCCGCCGCACCTGCTGGCGGAAGAACATATTGCGGTGTTCCTGTCCGCACAGCACACGGGCCACCACCGCGACGAGCACCACATGCACACCTACGTGGTACAGGACCGAGCCCGACAACAAGGACTCCCCCACCAGCGGCCGGGTCAGGTAGTACCCCAGCGCGATGGCGCCGACCGACGCGAAAGGGGCGTGCCGTCCATGGCGGGCCAGCGCCCACGTACTGAAGATCAGTGGCGTGGTGTCGTCCGTGGCCAGCGTCGCCAGGACACTGGCGACTCCCGCGAGTTCCGGCACCCGACGGCGCACGAGAAGGGTCGCGGCGTACCCCGTGGCCACGGCCATGGACATGAGATAACCGGACACAAGCCCTGTGCCGTACTCGCCGGAGACCGCGAGAAGAGTGAGGACCAGCGCCGACAGAGCGGCGGCGGCGTCCAGCCCGCGCGGTCCCGGGTACCGCAGGCGATGCAGGAACGGCCGGGCACCACTGCGGCACAGCGGAGCTCGTTTCGCCATCAGCTCGGCCCCGCTGGTGGTACGGACAGACATACGGACGCTTCTTTCAGGGGAGATGCGCTCCCAGTATTCGCACTGGAGCGGCCCACCTGAACGTGAACGAACGGTGAATCCTCAAACGGAAGTTGATCGATGAACGGAAAAAGTTGACCACCCGGCGGGAGAGGCGATCACCTCTTGGAGTTGTGGGTGCGGTCGGTGTCCACGAGGCCGGCTTCGTAGGCGAGGATGGCGGCCTGGGTGCGGTTGTCGAGGCCCAGCCGGGCGAGCATGCGGGAGGCGTAGGTCTTGACGCTGGCCAGGGAGAGGTGGAGCGTTTCGGCGATCTTCTGGTTGGTGTAACCTGCGCCGATGAGAGCGAGGACCTCGCGCTCACTGTCGGTGAGAGAACTGATCTTCTCCCGCAGGCCGCTGGAGCCGACCGGCATCCGCGCCTGTGCCCTGCCGACCAGCTTGGTCATGATCTCGGGCGACAGCACGGTACCGCCGGCGGCCACCGTCCGTACCGCGGCGATCAGCTCCTCCGACCTGAGGTCTTTCAACAGAAACCCCGCCGCCCCCGCCTTCAGCGCCTCGATCACCAGGTCGTCGGTGTTGAAGGTGGTCAGGGCCAGCACCCGTGGGACGTCCTCGAGCCGCATCAGCTGCAGCGTGGCCTCCACCCCTCCGATGTGCGGCATCCGCAGGTCCATGATGACGACATCGGGCCGGTGCTCCCGCGTGGCACTGACCGCCTCCGCGCCGTCGGCCGCCTCAGCGACGACCTCGATACCCTCGTCCGCCTCCAGCACCGAACGCAGTCCGGAACGGATCAGACTCTGGTCATCAACAATCAGAACGCGGATCGGCACCGGCGCTTCCTTCACTGCGACAGGGGCGACACCCCCGGACATCCGTCCCGGGGCCAGCCAAATTCAGCTGACCAAACACACCGTCAGATGAGGCATGGCAAACCTTATGCCATTGTTCCGAGCAACTTCCAGGGGGCCTGACGAATAAGATCACGGAAGTCTCGAGAATACCCGAAGGGTGAAGATCATCGGCCGGTCAGCAGGTCGGCCAGCTCCGCGTCGAAGTCCATTCCCTCCGTCCCCGGGGGAACGAGTCGATACGTATGCCCCAGGAATCGGATGAGGGAGTGGGTTTCGATGACCGGCGCCAGAGGCGTGTCCTTCTCCAGGGCGAACCCTCCGGCCATCCTGAGGCACGTTTCATTGGCCCCCGGGCCGGGACGAACCTGCACGGTGCTCTTTCCCACGTTCTGGGAGATGCCGTATGTCAGCAGTTCGCGGGCGAATATCACCCGGCAGTAGGTCTCGCCGCTTCTGATGACCTCCGCACGGACCTCGTACGGTGCGCCCCTCCGGTAATGCAGTCGCAGGTCCACCGGGAACCCGTGCCCCGTGTCCGTGACGAGGTGAGCTCGCACACCCATCTCAACGGCAGCGTCGGTCATCGGCCGCTCGAGCCCCGCATCGGACACCACATGGCGGGAGCCTACTGGTCGGAATGGCCTGTACCACCGGGACCGAAGTTGATTCGTCCATGGCCGATGGTTGATCCCACGGTAATTCTTCGTTTCCCTACCGGGCCGATCGGGGACGTGAGATCCGTCTCCGCGCGGCAGAAAATGGCGCCTCATGAGCAGTCACGAGCGGCACACACCGTCCGACGACGGCGCGTCGGCGTCCGAGCAGGTCGCGCCGCTCTGCCGCACCGTGCCGGAACCCGCTTCGCACCGACGGCGGTTGCTGGGCGGCCGACGGGTCCTGGTGCTCGCCACCCTGGGCGTGACGGCGATCCCCGTCGTGGTCGTCGGGGCGATCAGCGAGCTCGACCGCTCGTCCTCTTCCCGCCTCTCCCCCCAGAGCAAGCAACGCCCTGAACTTCCCGACAGGGAAGAGAGCGGACCGGCCCGCGGCGGAAAGAGCACGCGTGAGCCGACAGAACCCGCCCGCACCCGTCCGACACCTGCCGGCACAAGAACTCCAGGCGAAGAGAGCGTCCGTCCGACCGGCACCGCGGGACCCGGCACCGAGGCGAACACACCGCCGTCCGCCGCTCCGTCGTCCTCGGCCGGACCACGTGAAAGCACAAGCCCCCAGAAACCCCCGCCGAGCCCCTCGTCACCAGGTACCCCCAACGTACTGAGGCAGGGCGACAGCGGCTCCGCGGTGGAGGTCATGCAGCACATGCTCCATCAGCTCGGCCTCTATCACGGCCATCGCTATGGGCATTTCGATGACGCGACAGAGGAATCCGTCCGCAGATTCCAGACTTGGGCAGCGGTCGCCGACGACGTGAAGGACGACGAGCAGGGGACTTACGGGCCCGCCACCCGGACCGCGCTCGTCCGCTGGGCTTCCTGGCTGTCCGGCAGGGTCACGCCTGCGGGAAGCTGAATCCGTAGCCCTGTTCCTCCAGCCACGGCAGCAGCTCTTCCAGGGCCTCCAGGGTCTGCGAGCGGTCTCCGCCACCGTCATGGAGCAAAATGGTGGCCCCCATGGCCAGCTGCCCCTTGATCCTGCTGAGGATGGCGCGGGCACCGGGCCGCCCGTAATCACCAGGATCCACATTCCATCCGAGCGGTCGCATGCCGTTCTTCGCGGCGAGCTTCCGGCTTTCGGGAGTGAAGGCACCACCAGGGGCACGGTAGTACCAGATCTTCTCTCCGCCGGACGCCCGGTCGATCATGTCCTTCGCGTCCAGGATCTCCTGCGACTGGTACGCGAAATCCTTCCGGTCCATGGTGACATCGTGGCTCACGGAGTGATTGCAGAGCCGATGCCCCGCGGCCACGATCCGCTTCACCAGATCCGGGTGCGATCCGGCATTGGCACCCGTCATGCAGAACGTGGCTTTGGCGTTGTGCTTCTCCAACAGGTCCAGGGCCTTGGGGGTCCAGGCGGGATCCGGGCCGTCGTCGAGGGTGAGGTTGACGAACTTCCCTTCGTCCTCGGCCTTCCGGGATATCCCGGGATCGACCCCCGGGTTCGGGGAAGCGGTGTCCTGGGCGGCCTTGGCGTCACGGTCCGCGCCCCCGTCGGATCCGCCTTGGGAGATCAGGGAGAACACTCCGAATATGCACATGGCTATGGCGGCCGCCACTGCTGTCAGGACGAATCGATCTCCCCGCTTCTCGGGTGCGTTCATGAAGCCGTTCTCTTCTCTTTTCACTGCCTGCCGTTCACCTCACGGGGTCGACGGGGCTCTTGGCAAACGTCACCAACTCGAGGCAAACACACGCGGGACGGAATGTGAAGCGACGCCGCGGAACAGTCACATGACGAGAATTGAGGCAGCGCGGGAACAAAGCGCGGGAGAATCGAGAGTCGCTCCCGGGTGTCAACTTGCGTTTCTCCGAGAATACTTTGGTCGATGCACCGGCGGCGGCGACGCCCGTAGCGTACCCGTGTGGCCCACTGCTGGTTTGGAGTCCGGGCAGTGGGTCCAGCGCGCAGGCGGCGTGTCGGTCCCCAGCGCGCAGGCCGTCCCGGCCGCGTGAGCGCCTCCTCATGCGGCCGGGACGGTCACACCCCCAGCGGTGACCCGGGCCTGGGCGAGCGGCAAGTTGCAGCCCGGGTCACCGCCCTGGGACGAGCACCCGGTGAATCCGGCGACGAAAGGTTGCTGAAAGGGCCGGGCCTGTACCCCTGGAAGGGCCGAAGGCGGCAGGAGAGCCGCCCACGACCCGAGGGAAGACGAAATGGCCCGGAAGACCGGAGTGCGCGCCCGATTCGCGGCAGCGGGAACGCTGACAGCGGCGCTGCTGCTCACCGCGTGCGGCGGTGGCGGCACACAGGACAAGGCCGGGGGCGGCGAGCAGAGCAAGGAGCTCAAGTGGGCCTCGTGCATGCGCGAGGAGGGCATCAAGGTCGAGGATCCCAAGCCCGGCGAGCCGTTGTTGATGCAGGGGGACAGCGGCGACGACTCGAAGATGGAAGCCGCTTCGAAGAAGTGCGAGAAGTTCCGCCCGGAGAGCCAGGTCTCGGACTCCGCGAAGAAGAAGTGGGCGTCGGATGCCCGCAACTACTCGAAGTGCATGCGCGAGAACGGGGTCGCGAACTTCCCCGACCCTGACGAGAACGGAACCCTGGTGTTCCCGGAGGACGGCACGCAGGACACCCAGCGGTTCAAGGACGCGGACGCCAAGTGTCACAAGTACATGAAGGACGTCAAGCGACAGGAAGTCCCCTCGAAGTGACGAAGACGACCGAGGAACGAGCCAGGCCCCGTCGTCGAGGCCCCGTAGCGGCAGGCGTCGGAACCGTCGTGGTCGTCTGTGCCATCGGCGCCGCCATGGTCCTCTCCGGAACCGACGGCGACGGCGCGACGGGCACGCGGAGCGCACCGCCCGCCACCGCCCCCGTGGCCAAGGGGGACCTGGCCGCCGCCAGGACCATGCCCGGAAGCCTGGCCCACGGGACGCCGGCTCCCTTGCGCGGCTCCCCGCGGGGCACGGTGACCTGGCTGCCGAAGCCGGGTGACACGATCTCCCGCGGCGAGACCCTCTACAAGGTGGACAACCGCCCGGTCACCGCCCTGTACGGGGACACACCGATGTACCGGGACCTGAAGCAGGGCGACGAGGGCCCGGACGTCAGGCAACTCAACGAGAACCTGCGGGCACTCGGTTACGCGGCACCGTACGGTGACACGTACACCCGGGACACGACCGCGGCGGTGAAGGCCTGGCGGAAGGGCCGGGGCCTGAAGGCGACCGGAACGGTCGAGAAGGGTCTCGTCGTCTTCGTCCCCGGCGCGATCCGCGTCGGAGAGCTCAAGGCACAGAAGGGCGGCCCGGCGGCCGAGGCGATCCTGACCTACACGGGCAAGGAGCGATCGGTCACCGTCACACTGCCGCTCTCCGACCAGAAGCTGGCTCGCAAGGGCGCCGGCGTGGATGTGGCCCTGCCCGGTGGCAAAACCGTCAGGGGCCGGATCACCGACGTCGAGACGGTGTCGCCCGACGCGTCCGGCGGCCCGGGTGGCGGCGGTGAATCCGGGGGCGGCGACAAGAAGAAGACCGAGGTCAAGGTGTCCATCACCATCAAGGACCAGAAGGCGCTGGGGGACCTCCAGAACGCCACCGTCGACGTGAACTTCACCAGTGAGGTCCGCAAGAACGTCTTCCACGTGCCGGTCACCGCGCTCGTGGCACGCACCGGCGGCGGGTACGGCCTTGAGGCCGCCGAAGGCGGGACCACCCGCACCGTGCCCGTCGAGCTCGGCATGTTCAGCAACGGACGGGTCGAGGTGAAGGGCACGGACCTGCGCCCCGGCATGAAGGTGGCGGTGCCGGCGTGAGTACGGCCATCCCCGTCGTCGAGCTCGTGGCCGCGACGCGCGAGTACCCCGGGGTCGTCGCGCTCGCGGGTGTCGATCTGACGGTGTATCAGGGCGAGTTGGCGGCGATCGTCGGCCCTTCGGGCTCCGGGAAGTCGACCATGCTGAATGTCATCGGGACACTGGACCGGCCCACCTCCGGCCGGGTGGCCATCGACGGCCACGACATCGCGGAGCTGTCGGACCGGCAGTTGTCGGCACTGCGGGCCCGGAGCATCGGCTTCATCTTCCAGAACTTCCACTTGGCCGAGGGCGTCAGCGCCCTCGACAACGTCGCCGACGGGCTGCTGTACAACGGTGTCACCCTGCGCGAGCGGCGCGAGCGCGCGGCCGCCGTCCTGGACCGCGTGGGGCTGGGCGATCGCCTGGACCACCGGCCCGGAGAGCTGTCCGGCGGCCAGAAACAGCGCGTCGCCATCGCCCGTGCCGTGGTCGGCGAGCCGGCCCTCCTCCTCGCCGACGAACCGACGGGCGCACTGGACTCCGCGTCCGGGAGGGCCGTCATGGAGCTGTTGCGCGAGCTGAACACGGCGGGCACGACCGTCGTCGTGATCACTCACGACCAGGACATCGCCGAGAGCCTGCCGCGGCAGGTCGCCATGCTGGACGGCCGCGTGCGGTACGACTCGGCGGCGCCTTCCCACCAGGTGGAGGAGGCATGTTGATCCCCTCGCGCCTCTCGCCCCGGGACGTCGTGCGCGTCGGCGGCTTCGGACTGCGCACCCGTCCGGTGCGGGTCGTCCTGTCCGCGCTGGGCATCGCCATCGGCATCGCCGCCATGGTGGCCACGGTCGGCATCTCCAGCTCCAGCCGGGCCGAACTGGACCGCAAACTGGACGCGCTCGGCACGAACCTGCTGACCACGGAGCCCGGCCAGAGCATCGACGGCAGCAAGGTCAAACTGCCGCAGCAGGCCGCCGACATGATCCGCCGGATCGAGAAGGTGGAGACCGCGTCCGCCATCGGCAAGGTCGACGGTGTGAAGACCTACCGCAACGACAGGACCCCCGCCGAGCAGTCCGGGGGCATCAGCGCCTTCGCGGCCCGGCCGGACCTGCTGAAGACCGTCAGCGCGGAGATCGCCCGCGGCACCTGGTTCAACGACGCCACGGCGAAGCTCCCGACCACCGTCCTGGGAGCCGGGACCGCGAAGCGGCTCGGCGTCACCAGGCCCGGGGAGCAGGTCTGGCTGGGCGGCCGGTGGTTCACCGTCGCCGGCGTCCTGGCACCCGCGCCGCTCGCTCCCGAGCTCGACACGGCCGCCCTGGTCGGCTGGGAGAGCGCGCAGGAGAACCTGGACTTCGACGGGCACCCGACCACCGTCTACACCCGGGCGGTCAAGACCGAGGTGGACGCGGTACGTCCGCTGCTCGCCGCCACCGCGAACCCGGAGGATCCCAGCGTGGTGGCGGTCTCCCGCCCCTCCGACGCGCTCGCCGCCCAGCAGGCCGGCGACAGGGCCTTCACCGGGCTGCTCGTCGGACTCGGTTCGGTCGCCCTGCTCGTCGGCGGTATCGGGGTGGCCAACACCATGGTCATCTCGGTGCTGGAACGGCATGGCGAGGTGGGTCTGCGCCGCTCGCTCGGCGCCACCCAGGGTCAGGTGTGCGCACAGTTCCTCACCGAATCACTGCTGCTGTCCGCGCTGGGCGGCGGCGCGGGGGTGGTCATCGGCTCCGGTGTGACAGCCGCCTACGCGCTTGCGCAGGGCTGGCCGACGGTGGTGCCGCCCTGGGTGATGGCCGGGGGAATCGGCGCGACCCTCGTCATCGGCGGGGTCGCCGGACTCTATCCGGCGGTACGGGCGGCCCGCCTCGCGCCGACGGCGGCGCTCGCCGCGACGTAGATCCGCCCCGCGGACAGCCCCCACGGACTGCAGGGAAGACGCACAGGATGAAAGAGGAACCGACGATGCGCGTACTCGTGGCCGAGGACGACCCGATGACGGCCGACATGATCACTCGCGGGCTGACCCGGCACGGCTTCGTCGTGGACACCGTCCACGACGGGGATGCCGCCCTGTTCAGCCTGGGGGTGGGCGACTACGACGTCCTGCTGCTGGACCGGGATCTGCCCGGTACGCACGGCGACGAGGTCGCGGCCCGGCTGGCCGGGTCCGGAACGCGCACCCGCATCCTGATGCTGACCGCCGCGTCCGGTACGCAGGATCTGGTGGACGGGCTCAACCTCGGAGCCGACGACTATCTGGCCAAACCCTTCGAGTACCCCGAGCTGATCGCGCGGATGAAGGCTCTGGGCCGCCGCAGCACACCGATGGCGCCTCCCGTCCTGCACCGCGGCGGGATCACCCTCGACACCATATGCCGCACCGCCACCCGTGACGGCCGCCCCTTGAGGCTCACGCCGAAGGAGTTCACGGTCCTGCGCATCCTCCTCACGGCCCAGGGGGCTCCGGTCAGCGCGGAGGACCTTCTGGCGCAGGCGTGGGACGAGCACACCGATCCGTTCACGACGGCGGTCCAGGTGACCATGAGCAAGCTGCGCGCCAAGCTCGGCGACCCATCGCTCATCACCACCGTCCACGGCATCGGCTACCGCCTGTGAGTCCGTTCCGGCCGGTGCGGTGGCTGCGCAACCGTACGGTCCGCAGCCGTATCGCCTTCGCGTTCGGTGCGGTGTTCGTGGCCCTCGGGGCCCTGCTGCTGGGGCTCGTGTACGTGCTGTCCCGTGCCGGGACCCAGGCTTCCGCCCGCCGTCTGGCCGGTGACGTCACGCTCGTGCCGTCCCCGCACGGCCCCTCCCTCGAGGTCCCGTCGGGGGCGGGGGCCGGAACCCATCCGGCACCGGCCGGCGCCAACGGCATCATCTCGCTCACCGACGACCTCAGCGCGGCCGCCTCCCGGCAGGTTCTCACCTGGTCCGCTCTGGCACTGCTGATCAGCGCCGTCCTGGCGGTCGCCGTCGGCTGGTGGACGGCCGGCCGGGTCCTGCGGCCCGTCCACTCCATGACGGCCAAGGCCCACCGCATCTCGCGGCAGAACCTGCACGAGCGCATCGCTCTGGAGGGTCCGGGCGACGAACTCAAGGAACTCGCCGACACCTTCGACGCGTTGCTCTCCCGCCTCGAGACCTCCTTCGAGAGTCAGCAGCGTTTCATCGCCAACGCCTCCCACGAATTGCGCACTCCCCTCTCGGGTCAGCGTGCCGCCATCCAGATCGGTCTGGAGGACCCGAGCCCGGAAGAGCTCGTGGAGGTACGCGAAGGTCTGCTGGCGGCCAACCGGCGCAGCGAGCGGATCATCGACGGTCTGCTGACCCTCGCCCGCGGGGAGCGGGGCATCGAAAGATACGAGACCTTCGACCTGCGTGAGGTCGTCGACGAGGAGCTCGCCGCCGTCCAGGACTCCGCCCGTGAACACACCGTGCGCACGGTCGTCGAAGGCGGTCCGTCTCCGGTGCACGGCGACCGGGTCATGATCGGACGGCTGGTCGCCAATCTGTTGCGCAACGCCGTCCTGTACAACGTTCCGGACGGCGAGGTGCGTGTGCGGGTGGGCCCGGCGCGCCTGGCCGTCTCCAATACCGGTCCGGTTGTCGAACCCGCCGAGGTGGAGGGACTGTTCGAGCCCTTCCGGCGCGGCAGGGGCCGGGATCGCCGCAGCGACCGGGGCGAGGGGCTGGGCCTGTCCATCGTCCGGGCCATCGCCCGTGCCCACGACGGCACGGTCACCGCCGCCGCCGGCCCGGGAGGCGGCCTCGCCGTCACGTTCGAGCTGCCTTCCGTACCGCCCGACGGCCAGGAGGAGAGCCGGTAATCCTGGGTGCGGAGAAACCCCTCACATGGCTGATCCAGCCAACCGTTGTCAACGGTCGCCGCGTTCGGCAGGGCACTCGGTGAGGGGGTGTCACATTTCGCCGACTTCATGGGCTTGCCTCAACTGGTGGAATCGACTCGGGAGTTGCCTGACAACACGTCACGTTCCGACGGAGCACGGGTGCGTCCGGCCTGCCGCATCATGTCGCTTCTTTCGGAAAGGTTCTGATGTCCCGTAAGAGAATTGCTCTCACGTGCGCGGCCGTTGCCGTCGGGCTCGGCGCACTGGCCATCCCTCTCACCGCCAGCGCCGGCGCCGAGACCGATCTCAGCACCACCTGCGGTCTCGCCGACGGTGCGACGAAGTGGTGGGCGACGGGAAAGTTCGCGCTCAAGAACGAGGGGGACGCCTACGCCAAGGACTGGAAGCTGGAGTTCGAGCTGTCCGACGGGCAGGCCACGATCGACAACCCCTGGGCGTTCGGCCTCCGGCAGGAGGGCAAGCACGTCACGGTCACACCGATCGAGGACCGGGGCAACATCCCGGCCAGGGGTGAGCGCACCGTCAGCGTCGGTATCAACCCGTCCGGGAAAGCCGTTCCTCGCGTCACGAGCTGCTCGCTCGACGGCAGTGACTCCGGAGGGCCGGAGGACACCACACCGCCCACCGCTCCCGTGGAGAGCGGCTCCTTCGTCGTCGACCACCGGACCGTCCATGTGATGTGGAAGCCGTCGACCGACTCGGGCTCCGGGGTGGACAAGTACGAGATCTTCCGTGACGGCAAGCGGGCCAAGACCGTCGGCAGTGATCTCACGATGGCGAACATCGAGCAGCTGAAGCCGGACACCACCTACAGGTTCAAGGTCCGTGCCGTGGACGCGGCGGGCAACCGTTCCGAGTTCAGCAACGAGGTCTCGCTCAAGACCCATCCGGCGCCGGGCGACGAGGGCGAGAAGCCGACCATGCCGAAGAAGCTCGAGGGCACGGCCGCGGGGCCCCACCAGGTCTCCCTGCACTGGCAGGCCGCGAGCGACGGCGTCCCGGTCACGGGATACCGGATCTACCGGGACGGGAACAAGGCACAGGACGTGGACGGCAACGCCACGACCGCGACGGTCGGCGGCCTGAGCCCGGACACTGCCTACAAGTTCAAGGTCACCGCGGTCAGCGCTTCCGGCAAGGAGTCCGATCCGACCGACGAGATCTCCGTCAAGACCGCCGACGGCGGGGGAAGCGGCGGCAGTGCCCCGTCCGACTTCACGGCGGCCACGAGCCACAAGCGGGACGGGAACGTCACGCAGCACTACCTGGACCTCGGCTGGGGCGTCCCGCAAGGGCACGGCCAGATCACCACCTACCAGGTGTATCTGAACGGGAAGCACGCCCAGACCTTCATGTGGGGCAGCGGTGACGCGGTACTGCCGATTCCCGCGCGTACGGCGTCCCGTGAGGTGCTCGTCGGAGCCAACCCGGGCAAGACCTACAAGGTGAAGATCCGGGCCCGGCTCGGGGACGGCACATGGGGCGCATTCTCCGCCGAGAAGACCGTCACCACCGGCAACTGACCGCGCCCACGAAAACCAGGAGCCACCATCATGAGCAAGCGCCGTACCGCCGTGTCCCTCACCGTTCTCGGAGTCGTCCCGCTGGCCCTGACCACCCTGACGGCCGGTCCGGCCTCGGCGCACGGCGCCACGGCCGACCCGGTCAGCCGCGCCGTCGCGTGCGCCAAGGAGGGCTGGAATCCGGGCAACCCCGCGTGCAAGGCCGCGCTGGCGGTCAGCAGCGGCCAGATCGGGGACTGGAAGTCCGTCGTCCAGGGCCAGGCCATGGACCATTCCACCCCGTCCTCGTCCCCCCAGCACCGCAGACACATTCCGAACGGCAAGCTGTGCAGTGCCGCCAACCAGCAGTTCGCCGGCCTGGACCTGCCGCGTGCCGACTTCCCCTCGACCACGCTGCCGAGCGGGCAGGAGTACCGCTTCCAGTACGACGTCAGCGCGTTGCACAATCCGTACCGCATGGAGATGTACCTCACCAAGGACGGCTACGACCCGACGAAGCCGCTGAAGTGGTCGGATCTCGAGGACACACCGTTCCTCAGCGCCGACAACACCGCGGCCGTCACCGCGCCGCAGGGTTTCCTGGGCGCCAAGGCGTTCGACTTCAAGGCACAGCTTCCCCGGAAGCAGGGCAAGCACATGATCTACACGATCTGGCACGGCCTCAAGAAGCCGGACGGCTCCTTCCAGAGCCAGGAGGCCTTCTACTCGTGCTCCGATGTGGAGTTCAAGTGACGTAAGTGGCCGTGGCGTTGCCGAGGCAACGCGCGCTGAACGTGCCGGTGTCCCGCCCGAGGAGGCTCCGGGCGGGACACTGGCACGTGGGTGTCACCAGGTCGGCTTGCGGACCTGGCCGTATCCCCCGCCGCGCGGGCGGTCCTCGAAGTGCAGGTGGGCTCCGGTGACGTTGCCGGTCGTGCCGACCTTGCCGAGCGTCTGGCCCGCCTTGACCGTCTGGCCGGCCGCCACGCTCCGGGCGGAGAGGTGGCAGTAGACGTAGGTGCGGCCGTTGTCGGCGTTCAGGCCGATCCAGCTTCCGTAGGACTTGCCGTTCGCGTTGGACCACGCGATGGTGCCGGAGCGGACGGCCACCACAGGGGTTCCGGTGGGTGCCGCGTAGTCGTCGCCGGTGTGATAGCCGCTCGAATAGCGGGTGTTGCGCACTCCGTAGGCGTAGCTGACCCGGTGGCCGGGTACCGGGGACGGCACGGCGCCGCCGGACGGCTTGCTCCCCGACCCGGAACCGGAGGAGGAACTGCCGCCGGGTATGTCCTTGCCCTTGCCGTTGACCAGGTAGTCCCATGTCCGGGGGCCGGGGATGCCGTCCGCCGAACTCCCGGTCCAGCCTTGCGCCTGCTGGAACGCACGCGTGGCGTTGAGGTCCGCGTTTCCCCAACGGGGCCCGGCGGCCTGCTGGTAGAAGCGCTTGCCGCCGCGCTTGATCAGAAGCTTGCCGAGCCGGGTGATGTGCTCGTTGGACTTCCCTGACCCGAAACAATGTGCTCCGGGGAATCCGGTTGACATGTTTTCACTCCGTAATGGTGAGACCGACGGGTATCTGGATGAACCGACCGTGCTGCCGAAACTACCGACCAGGGGTGCTCTTCGCGGAAGGGCAGAGGTTGATTCGTCGCTGCGGATGTCGCCGGCGGCGCTACTTAGGTCGGGCGGCTGAAAGCGGCCGTGTCACGGGGCCCGGTTGCCCGACCGGCCATAAACCTTTTGCTTGTTTCCTAGCCTTTGGCAGGCAGCGTGCCGTGTTTCACCGGCATACGGTGGGCCCGGATGACAGGTAGCGGCAGCAGCTTCAACAAGCCCTGATCGAAACGACGATGGAATCATGACGTACGCCGAGAACGACTCACAGCCGAATACCGAAGGTGTCCGGATGCCCGCCGGCCCGGAATGGATGCGGCACGCAGCGTGCACGGGGACGGACCCCGCCGTCTTCTTCGCGACGGAGACGGCGGGACGGCAGAACGTCGCGAAGGCCGTGGCTCTCTGTTCCTCCTGCCCGGTGCTGGACATCTGTCGCCGGCACGCCGACGAGACGCCCGAGAGGTTCGGAGTCTGGGGCGGGAAAACGGCGTTCGAGCGAGGCTGGGACCGGTATGGCCTGAGCATGCGCAAGAGCCGGAGCGGCGGCGCACGCCCGGCGAGGCGGCGGAAGACGCGGCGGATCGTGTGACATCGCTCTGAACAAGCGGCTACGAGCCGGTTCGTGGCGAGAAGAGCCGGCCGAGCTTTCCGTATTCCGTCCTGACGGCCTCGAGTACGTCCGGGGCGGAGACGGGCCGCCCGGCGGCCGCTGCCACGAACGCCGCCGTTTCCACGGCGGACCGGATGGAACCGCCCGCGAGCGGGTATTCCCGGGCGATCTCGTCGATGTCGCAGGAGGACGCGTCCACGACGTCGGCCAGGTGCCTGCGCCAGAGTTCGGCGCGCACCGCTGCCCACGGGTGTGTGAACTCGATGACTTCGTCGAACCGGCGGATGAACGCGCTGTCCACATTGGCTCGCAGGTTCGTGGTCAGAACGGCCAATCCGTCGAACCGCTCCAGGCGTTGCAGGATGTAGCCGATCCGCAGATTGTCGTGCCGGTCGTTCGCGTCCTTGACCGCGCCGCGTCTGGAGAACAGGGTGTCCGCCTCGTCGAAGAGGACGACGCAGTCCAGTGCCTCCGCCGCGGAGAAGATCCGGTCGAGGTTCCTCTCGGTCTCGCCGAAGCTCTGCGACACCACGGCGGGCAGGCTGACGACGTACAGGTCGAGTCCCAGGTCCCCCGCGACCGCCTCCGCGGCCATCGACTTCCCGGTGCCGGATTCACCGGCGAAGAGCGCGGTCGTCCCCCGGCCGCGGCCACGCCGCAGCCGGGGGCCGCCGAGCACCTCTTCGCGCTTCCGGACGCGGAGGACCAGCATGTCCAGCCGGTCCCGTACGTCATCGGGCAGGACCAGGTCCTGGCGGTCCACCTGCGGCGGGATGCGCTCGGCGAACTGTTCGAGGCTGCGTGCGGCATGGCCGCGTGCGAGTGCTCGCGCGGTCTGCGGCGCGAGTGTCCCGCCATGGAGTGCGGCGTCGCGTCGGGCGATGTCGACGACCGCGCCTGCCGCCGTGGTGAGGGGATGTGTCCGGCCGGTGTCACCGCGGAGGTCGAACGTGGCCCGGGGAACGGTCTTCCACAGTCTCTCCTGCCACGCGTCGCTGCCGTACAGCAGCACCGGGAGCGGGCCGCGGGCCAGGCCCGCGATCAGTCGGCTCAGGGCGGGGACGGCGGGGTCGTCCGCCTCCGCGTAGACGGGAACGATGATCCCGCCTTGCGACAGGCGCCCTTCCAGCAGGATGCCGTCCAGCAGTTCTTTCCCGGTGTGCTCCAGGTCGAAGGGGTCCAGGAGCAGAGGTGTCCGGCCGGTGGCGTAGAGGGCGGTGCTCGCGGTGGGCAGTGCCGCGCCGGTGATGTCTTCGCGCAGGTAGAGAGTTGCCGCCGGATCCGCGTTGAGCTGGGTGGTGAGTGCGTCAATGTCCGCGTCCTGCGGGATGTGGGGCAGGAGCGGCAGCGGCCCGAGGCGGGTTCCCTTGCACACGTCGGGCTTGCCGGTGCCGTCCATGAGGTGGCTGAGCACCCGGTCGGGAACCCGTAGGGAGCGTTCGGTGAAGGGGACGGACGGATCGTCGAAGACGATCAGTCCGCCGGACAGCAGCGGGGCGTCCTCGCGCAGCAGGCCGCTCGCGATCGCCGAGGCGGGGGTGACACCGATGAGCCGCAGGCCCATGGCGGCGGTCGGCCGGGAGGACGGGCCGAGCATCCGGAACGCGGCGGCGCAGTCGGAGCTGATGTCGGGCAGCACGGCGGTGACGAACAGGTCGGCCTCGGCCGGGCTCAGCCGGAACTCGCGGCACAGCTCGGCGAAGGGATCCTCCCTGCCGTAGACGGCGGGCTGTTCGTAACCGTCGTACGCCGCCTCGAGCCAGTCGTCGGTGAACTGCACGGGCGTGTTCGACGTCCTGGCCACGTACAGGCGCCGTAGCCGGTCCTGCAGCTCGGCGATGCGGCTTTCCCAGAGAGTTGAGGTCACGTGATCTCCTCGACGTTGCGCCGCGGCCGTGCCGCGCCACGGGGCATGGGCAGGGTGCCCTGGACGGGGCGTGGGCCGATCGGCCGGGCCGTGAGCGTCAGCCCGCGGACGGGCTCGGTGGTCACGGCGGTGTCGGGCCTGTCGACGGGCACCGTCACGAGCAGGTCGAGTGCCGGCCTGGCGGGAGTTCCCAGGCCGGTCCAGAGCCTGGAGACGGGCGTCTCCGCGCCTTCGGCGTTCTCGCGCAGTTTCAGGGAGAGACCGCGCCCGGCCGTCCGGTCCGCGTACGGCATGAGGTCCTCGGTGCGTACGCACCACTCCAGCAGCGTGCCCAGCATGCGGTGCTCGTCCTGGGGGGACCGGCCCCATACGGTCAGCGCGTAGCCGAGGCGGAAGAAACGGCTCGGGCTGCCGTAGCCCACCACCACGCCCTGCTCGTCGATGACGCTGCTCTCACCGGACCGGCGCCTGGTGGCGTCCTCCTCGATCCCGTAGAGAAAGGCGTTCACGCACGGTCCCGAGCGCCGGGCGGCCCAGTCGGAGTCCGGTGTGTCGAAGACGACCTGTGCGTTGCTCCCGTGCAACGGGCCCTGCAGCAGCGCCGTTTCGAGGGCCTTGTCGACGTGCTGGACAAGGCTCACCTGGTCGTCCCCGTGGTGGGTCGCGACGGTGGGGCCGCACCGTCCTCGACCGTGATGTCGGCCGTGACGTGGGCCGGAATCCACTGTCTCACCAGGTTCCGGATGTCCTCGGCCACTCCGGCGCGCCCGGACGGCATGCCCTGCGGCAGCACGACCCGCACCTGCGCCCACGCCCCGCGGCCCTCCGCCGTGTCGGGGGACTCGGGCGACACGGTGCAGTGTGTGCCGCCTGATTCGGTGATCTCCACCTGGCCGCCGACCACCTCGCGGACCAGCAGTTCGAGCCCTTCCCTCGTGCCGCACAGCCCGTGCAGGCGCCGGCCGAGCAGGAGTGCGTCGCGCCTGCCGGTGGCTCCGACGCAGGCGGGGAGCGAGGTGTGGGTCCAGCGCAGCATCCAGGTGACGAAGTCGTCCGGTGCCGTTCGCGGGTCGAAGTAGGCGTCGAGGCAGTCGAGAGCGGTGATCACCGGGGCGAGGGTGTCGTCGAACCCGGCGATGAAGCGGTCGGCGAAGTCTCCCTGCCGGTAACTTTCCGGCAGGATGGCCCGCAGTGACCGGCTCCCGGGTACGAGCGGAGGTACGGCCGGGGTGTGCCTCGGGGATGCCGGTCCCGAGGGCCGGGGATGTCCGTGCATGGTGTCTTCCGTCAGTCGTCAGGCGGTCCGGGACCGTCAGAGGTTTTCCTTCACCGCGACCTGGTGCCGGTGGGAGAGGAACAACGTGGCCGGGCCGATGTCGATGCGGTCCGTGGCGGGCTGCCGCTCTCCGGTGGCGATGTCCACCGGGTACATCGCCAGCTCGACGACCGACTCCACGTCCTCGCTGCGCGCCGTCACGGCGTACAGGTCGCTCAGCCGCAGCGCCCGGCCGAGCGGCCAGCCGGGCCGGTCGTCCCGCGCGACGGGCAGGGGGCTGAGGCATTCGTACAGTGCGCGCAGCACGTTCTCCTGAACTTCCCGGCTGTCGGCGCCCGTCACCGCCTCGACCTCGGCCACGACGGTGACCCCCTGGTAGGCGGGGCCGCTGACGGAGACCATGACGCCGATCGGGCGTGCGGCCTCGACGGCCCTGGTGACCGACGTCAGCATCGCCTGCGACGGCACCAGGCTCCGTCGGCTCTCCTCGTCGCGCGTGTCCTCCGCCTGGGGAACGACCAGGACGCGTACCAGACCCGGTGTCTCCGATTCCGCGGGTTCGGCCACGCACTCGATCCGGCCCGCCTCGCGGCACGCGGCGGCCGCGATCGTCTCGTAGTCGTGTGCGGTCACGGCCCGGTCCTGGGTGCGCAGCCACCGGCTCGCCCGCTGGCGCACGCTGTCCACCGACTCGGCGTCCACACCGCCGGTCGCGCTGTCGCGGTTCTCCACCCTGGCGACGAGTGCCAGCGGGGTGCGCAGGACGGACAGGGTGGACGCGGCGACGTTGCCCGTCCGGCCGCCGCCCCGCTGGTAGGCACCGGCCGTGATCCGGGCGCCGATCTCGGGGATGGCGCCGTACTGGCGCACTCCGCCGTCCGGCTGCCGGATCGCCGGGCCGAAGCGGACGGTGCCGCTCACCTCGTCGACCGTCACATGCCGGTCCTCCGGGGCGGAGTCGGCGAACGACGGCACCGCCGTCCAGGTCTGCGGCCCGGAGCCGGTGTCGACGGTCACCGTGCGGAGGGAATCGGAGACGACGGGCGTCTGGTGAACGGTGAAGTTCTGTCCGGGTGTTCCGTCGGAGATGCCGAGTTCGTCGTGCGGGACCTTCTCGCCCGCCACGGCGGTGGTGGTCCCGCCGATCGTGTACGCCTCCACCGCCCTGACCTCGGGCGAGGAGGGGTACGGCGGCCGGCCGGGCGCCGGCTCGGTCACCCGGCAGCGCAGCCATCCGGCGCGGCGGTGCCCGACGGGGTGGAGGACGTGTCCCTCCGGGACGTGCAGGACGATCTCGCCGGCCCGGCCGAGCCCGCCCGTGCTGTCGCTCTCGATCTCGCACGTCACCCAGCCCTCGCAGCACAGGGCCTCCCAGATGCGCGGCGGCCTGTCGGGGTCCATGGCCGCGCCGTCCATCGAGCAGTCCACGCGCAGGGTGACCACGCAGCGCGGCACGGCCCGGGTCAGGCCGATGAGCAGGCCGTCGCCGGGAACGGGTGGCTCGGCGAAGCAGGTGACCGGCTCGCCCGCCAGGAATTCCTCGGTGGCCAGTTCGGCGGCCTGGCCGGCCGGTGCGGTACCGATGTGCAGCAGCGTGGAGGGCACCACCTCGAGTTCCCGGTCGACGGTGAACACAGTGGCGGGCGCGCTCCCCGTGCAGGGTGTGGCGACCTCGGTGCCCACCGGTACGGTCACGACCGCGTCCTGCGGGGCGGAGAGCCTGAAGGTCAGTTCGGTGCGCGCCGCCTGGGGCGCTGTCGGCCGGACGCCCAGCAGGTTCAGGAAGTCGAGGTGGATCTTCTCGGGCACCCTGTTGAGCCGGTACGACAGTTGGTCGACCATCTGCGCGAACGCTTCGATCAGCGCGACGCCGGGGTCGGAGACGTTGTGGTCCGTCCACTCCGGGCAGCGGCGCTGGATGAAGCGCTTGGCGTCGTCGACGAGGTCCTGGAACCGGCGGTCGTCCAGGTGGGGGCTAGGCAGAGACATCGGTATCCCTCCGGGAGGCGTCAGGGGTGTGCTCGGGGGACGGCCCCTCGCTCTCGTGGGCAGGGATCACGTAGAACGGATGGACAAGATTCCGGCGGCTGTTGGTGCTCGCCAGGCGGTAACCGATGTGGATGAGCAGGACCTCCTCGTACTCGGCCGCCGGGACGACGCCGACGTCGTCCACGACGATGCGGGGCTCCCAGCGCTCCAGGGCCCGCCGCACTTCCTGGACGATCGCCCCGCTGGTGGAGGCGTCGAAGGAGCCGAAGACCTTGTCCCGGATCGCGCAGCCGAACTCCGGCCGCATGGGCCGCTCGCCCGGTTCGGTGCCCAGGACGAGGCGGATCGCCCGCTCGACGTCGTGCGAGCCCTCCACCATCGCCATGCCACCGGATGCGCTCACGCCCAGGGGGAAGGCCCAGCCCCGGCCGGTGAAGAGGTCGGACACGCTCAGCCGCCGATCATGACGGTGGGGCAGCCGCCGACGACGGCCGCGCCGCACGGCAGCTTGGCGCCCGTCACCGCGGCGGGCTGACCGCCGATCAGCACGGTCCTGCCGGGCGTCGGAAGGACGACCAGTGGCATCGGGGGCAGTGGTGGTACGTGTCCCGGGAAGGCGCAGCTCGACAGCGCCCCGGTCACCGCGGCGGGCCGGCCGCCTATCAGGACGTTGACGGCCATGGGCGGCCCGGTCACGGCACCCGTCCCGGCGGGAACGGGGACCGGGGTCGGGTTGGGGATGTGCGAGGTGGCGTCACCGACGCGCACAGCGGCTGGCAAGGTCACTTCTCCTGTTCCGGCGTGGTGGCCGTTCTCATGTTCATGTGGCGGCGCCCGGCCATCAGTTGATCTTGACGAGGGCGGCGGAGATCTCCGTGAGCGCACCGCCCTTGACCTTTACCGCCCCGTTCGCGGACACCCGCATGTCGGCGGTCGCGGCCAGCTCGACCTTGGCGCCGGAGAGCTTGATGTCCCCGGTGGCGCTCAAGTCGATCGTCTTGCCGCGGAGTTCCAGCGGTGCCTGTCCGGCGTTCAGGGTGATGCCCCGGCCGGCCGTGATCTCGACTGTTCCGTCGCTCTGGACGGAGACGAGGGTGTTGTGCTGATCGAGCCGGATCTGCACCTTGCCGTCACCGGTGACGAGCGTGGCGCCCATGCCCTTGGCACCCGCGTCCAGCAGTTCGAGGCGGTGCCCTTCCTTGGAGGCGAAGGACCGGCGGTTGCCGATGCCCGTGGAGTCGTGCAGGTCCAGGCTGTGCGGTGCGAGCTTGTCGACGCCGTTGCAGAGCCCGCCGATGACGTAGGGCCGGTCCAGACTGCCCTGTTCGAAACCGATGAGTACTTCGTCGCCCTGTTCCGGCAGGACCACGCCGTGGCCCTTGCTGCCGCCCAGCTGAACGGTGCGGGCCCATGTGCTCACATACGCGTGCTTGTCGCCCTCGGGCTGTTCCGGTGCGAGCCAGGGCAGGCTCACCCTGACCCGGCCCTGTTCCGTCGGGTCCTGGGTGTTGACGACCTTGCCCGTGTGAAGGCCGAAGAAACGGCGCAGGCCCGCTTCGTGGTCGCCGGGGCGTCCGCCGACCGTGCGGTCGGCGCCCTCGTTCACCGTGAGCTCGGTCAGGTATCCGTCGTCCGGGTGGAACTCGTGCCGGACGGAAGTGACCGTGTAACAGCCCTCGAACCGTTTGCCGAGTCCGGTGACGGACACCGCCGAACGCAGCCGGAGGCGTGGCTCGCCGCGCACCACGGCGCGCAGTTCCGTGAGCCCGGCGGCGATCTCCTGTGCCATGGCGTCGGCGACCTGCTCGACTTCGTACTGCGTCGAGCGGGGCAGGCCCGGGAGCAGCAACGGCTCCCCGCGCACCGTGCGGGCGTCCGCCTGCCACGCGGTGTCGCGGGCGGGGGTCGTGGTGGGCGCGCGGTCCGCGACGAGTTCTTCCTTGCGCCCGGGGTCCCAGCCGCGTACCGACACCCCGGTGACCTGGTCGCGCAGTGTCGCGGCGGAGGTGACCTTGAGCAGGTTCTGGCCGAATTCCAGGGCGAACGGGCTCTGCCGGGCGGGTGTTCCCTTCGCGGGCGCGTCCGAGGCGTTCGCCGTCTTCCTGAAGTGCAGTTCGCCGGCGCGGACGAAGACGTCGCAGCCGTTCTCGCGCGCGAGGTGGGTCAGGAAGTCCCAGTCGGACATGGCGGGCTGGGTCAGGAACTCGTATGTCACCGGGGTGCTGTCGATCTCTCCTGTCCGCAGACCCGCGAGCTTCGCGATCTCCTCGGCGATCCGGCCCGCCGTCATGCTCTCCCACGCACGTGTCCGGGTGCCGCGCCGGAGCCGGTGCGCGTGGTCCTCGGCCCGGATCACGGTGAAGACCCCGGTGTGCGCCGCTCGTGCCTCGCAGTCCGTGACCTCGCCCTCGAAGAGGTCATGGGTGCCTTCGGAGGTGACGGCGACCAGTTCGAGAGTGCTTCCGAGTCCGATCCCGGACCCGGCGGGAAAGGCGGCCCGGTAAGGATCCCGGAAGCCGATTTCCGCGGCCGCCGGCGTGCGGCTGTTCTCCGCTACGGACGCCCAGGCCAGCGCGGTGTCGAAGGTCGGCGGCAAGCGGCGTCCGTCGACCCGTACGCTCAGCCCGGCGGTGTGGCGCTCGGCCATGTGAGGCCCTTTCCTCTGGTGTGCCGACGGGGTTCCGGCACGGTCACTGGTCGGTGCCTCCGGGCAGCAGCAGTACCCGACCGGGCTCTATTTTCGAGGGGTCGTCCACGTCGTTCAGCTCCGCGATACGACGCCAGTCCGCGGGGCGGCCGCTGTTGCGGGCCGCGACGGACTGCAGTGAATCCCCCCGGACGAACACACAGGACTGCCGGAACGCGGGCGATCCCGATGTGGGGTTCTGTCCCTTGGCCACGCTGCCGATCTCTTCCAGAGAGATCTCGCACACCGCCCTCAGCGGGTTCCCTTGGGCGGAGAAGCGGGTGTAGGTCGCTTTGACCGCGCAGAGGAACGAGACGAACGAGACCGATTCGAAAGCACCCCAGCGGAACTTCGCCCAGGGCGGCGAAGGCTGCTCCGCGTGCAGGCTCTCCTCGGTCGGTGCGCAGAACTCCAGCAGTTTGGAGACCCGTTCGTCGACCGAGCTGTTCCGGGGGTCCGGGTCATCGAGTATCACGGTCATCGCGAGGGTGCGCGGTTTGCTGCCGGTGAACTCCGGTACGGCGGCGTGCGGGGCGGAGCGGCTGTTGTGGCGTACCCAGGAGGCTTCCTTCACCAGCGCCAGCTCGGCCGGGTTGAACTGGAGCGGGATCTCCTCGAGAAGTGCACCGGGGTCCGTGCCGCCGCCGCTGGGCGGCGCGTAGAACTCGAGTACCGCACCCACCATTTTTTCATGACCGGCCTCCGACATGCTTCCTCCCTTCCCGGATCGTCACTCGGGAATCAACTCTTCGCGGTGCCGGGCAGACCGCTGATGAAGCCCTCGTGGATGATCTCCACCTCCTCCATCGGCTTACCGCCTCCACCGGCATCCAGGATCGGACCACGCCACGCCACCGGCATGGCGTTCAACAGATCCCATTGCAGGACCGTCTTCCCGCTGGAATCCAGGCACGCGATCCCCATGGTGATGCGCTGTGCCTTTCGCGCTGTTTCCTGTACCCACTCGCAGGTCCTCATGGCGTCTGCCGTCAACGGCCTGGTGAGCGTCAGCGGCGGGTATGTGAGGTGTTTCGGCAGATACCGGAGGGAGTCGTTGACCCCGCCGTCGCTGAACTCGTCCAGGACGACCGAACACGCCAGTCCCGTGCATTGGGTGAAGAATCCCCAGTGGTTCTTGTCGATCGACAGGGAAAATTTATGTACGGCCAGTACCTCTTCAGCCACTGCTCATCCCTTCGTCGGCGAGAAGACCGTCGGGAACGCCCCCGTTCGCCCCCGCCGCCATGCCGATCGCCGGTGTGCGGGAGAGGCGGCCGGGCGCCGGAGTGGTGATCCGAGACACCTGATCGGTACGGAACTTCCCCGCGCGCGGCCGCAGTTCGATCACGGTCGCGCCCGTCCCGGCGGCGCCCGCCGCGGCCATGGGGGCAGTCGGCCGCACACGGAACAGCGGGACGACGACTCGGTTTCCCGTGTCCGGAGGCGAGCTGTCGGCCCCGGCCGGGTCGGCCGAGGCGTCAGCCGTCCGATCGGGCAGCCCTTGGACGTGGGAGGTGACTCGGGGCTCCCGCGCCCACTCCGGTGCGTCCGCCGACGGCTCGCGCCGGGTCCGGGATCTGTTCCCCCGGCGGCGAGGCTGCGCCACCGGGCTGCCGGGAACGCCGGGCGGTACGCCGTCCGGCGGCTCGCCCCGCGGCCGTTGGTCGGCCGGCCACAGCAGCTCCGCCGCGCCCCTGCGCCGGAGGAATTCCGTGGTGTTCCGTGTCTCCGTGGCCGCTCTGAAGATCAGGGGTGGCTCCGGGTCGATCAGTGTGAACTGTTTCCCGGACAGCCGGTGGTCCCGCCACGCGGGCAGCCGCGCGGTCATCTGCCGCACCTCGGTCACGGGCCGCATGCCGGCTGTCAGGAGGCCCATGGTTCCGGGCAGCACCGCGGGGACACGCACGGTGGCGGGCAAGGCGTCGCCACCGTCGGCTTCGGGCGCGGCCGACGCCTCGTCGGCGACCGGATGGCGCGCCCCGAACACCCAGTGCAGCATGTCTCAATTCCCGTCTGTCGGAGTCCGGTTGATGTCCTCGATCTGACGGATGTAGCGCCGTCGGTGGATGTGTTCCAGATCGAGCAGCTCGGCATGGGGCCAGTGGAGGTGAAAGGCGAGGTACGCGATCTCGGTGTGCAGGGCGTCGGCCGCGTACGTCTTCATTCCCCCAGGCGGCTCCCCATGTCGATCTCGAATTCGTGCCGGCAGTCGGGGCACACGGTCGAGGCGAGCGACGAGCCATCGGTGTTGATCTTCTCGTAGAACCGTTGCAGGAACGCCAGGTCCACCGCGAACATCTGCTCCACGATCCTGGCGTCGACGTCGGTCATACTGCCGAGCCTGGTGATCAGACGGCCGAGCAGAACGACGGACAGATAGGCCGGGTTCTCCCGCACGCGCATATCGCCGAGGGGCAGCAGCTCGTCGCGTGCGGTCGCCAGCCGCATCATGCCCGAACGGTGCACGACCCCCTGCGCGTCCATATAGCCGCGGGGCAGCATGAAGGGGAATTCCGTACGGAATTCGGCGAACCCGGCCCGCGGAGCCTCGGTCGTACGGGACGGAGGAGGCGTGGGATCCGAGAAGTGCTCCCCCGCCGCACCGACAGGAGGCCCCTCGGTCACGCGCCTCCGTCTCACGTGAACGCGATCCTGTCGCACTCGATGACGACCGTCTCGTCCACCTCGGACCCGTTCTCCGCCGCGGTGAGCTCGCCGGCGCTCCACTTGCTCACCCAGGCGTCGTAGAGCGTGGCCGTGCGCTTGACGGTTCCCTCGCTGTTCATGAGCTCGATGGTGACGTTCTTCTTCGCACCGTCGACCTTGTCCGCCCGGGACATCGCGATCCAGTCGGTGAGGTCCTTGCTCTGGTCCATGCCCCGGACAAGAGTGATGCTGGGCGGGGTGATCTTCCCCGGGGTCTTGGTGACGAAGTGCGCCCCGGTGGCTCCCCTGACCTGATAGCTGGTGACGACCTCCACCTCGAGGCTCAGCCCACTGACGCTCTTCAGGGTCTCCAGCAGGATGCCGTCGATCTGGATCCTGAAAATATCGTTCCGGACCGTACTGCCGAGCTTGTTGTTCTGCACCTTGTTTTCCCTTGTCTTCGTGCGGACGGAAATCGAAAGAACCGGCCAGGGCATTACTCTCCGGCTGCTGCCCCGGCCAGCGACTCCTGGGAGATCCGGAACACGACGAACTCGGCCGGCTTCACCGGGGCGACACCGATCTCGCAGACGACCTGTCCGGATGCGATGACCTCCGGCGGGTTGGTCTCCTCGTCGCACTTGACGTAGAAGGCTTCGGCGGAAGTGCTGCCGAAGAGCGCGCCCCGGCGCCACTCATTGGTGAGGAACGCGGTGACATTGCGGCGGATCGTGGACCACAGCCGCTCGTCGTTCGGCTCGAAGACGACCCACTGCGACCCGAGGTAGACCGACTCCTCCAGGTAGTTGAAGAGGCGCCGGACGTTCAGGTAGCGCCAGGCCGGGTCGCTGGAGAGCGTACGGGCGCCCCACACCCGGATGCCCCGCCCGGGGAAGCTGCGGATGCAGTTCACGCCCGCGGGGTTGAGCTGCTCCTGCTCCCCCTTGGTGACCTGGATACCGAGGTCCAGCACTCCGCGCAGCACCTCGTTCGCCGGGGCCTTGTGCACACCACGGGCCTCGTCGTTGCGGGCCCAGAGGCCGGCGACATGGCCCGAGGGCGGCATCATGAAGCCCTTGCCGGAGGACGGGTCCGCCACCCTGATCCACGGGTAGTACAGGGCCGCGAACTTCGAGTCGAAGCCCGCCTCGTTCTGCCGCCACTCGTGGACCTCGGCAGGGGTCATGCCCGGCAGCGGGTCGAGGATGGCCATGCGGTTGGCCATGTTCTCGCAGTGGTCGATCATGGCCAGCTGAATGGCCTTCACCTGCTCGCGGTCGAGCGTGCCGCGCTCGTACGCGCCCATGAGGTCGGGGGCGACCAGCATGGTCACGTCGTCGATCGCCTCCAGGCCCGACAGGCCGGAGCGGCTGCTCACCTCGCCGATGTAGTGACCCACCGTGTCCTCGGTGGTGTCGGCCGCCTCGGCGACGTCGGCGGTGTCGGCGGCATCACTGGCATCCGCGGCAGCGGGGGCATCGGCGGTATCGGGGGCATCGGTGGCCGAGGGGTTCAGCGCTACGGAGGACTGCTCGGGCAGTTCGAGCGCGTCGCCGGGGGCGGCAGCCTCCTCGAACGCGACGAGCTTGGAGCGCTTGCGGACCTGCCGCACCACGTACTGGGGCGACGTCTTCACGCTGGAGACCTCGAAGGTCTCCACCGGGGAGCCGTCCACGTTGACCGTCAGGGTGTAGACGTCGGCCGGGTCCGCGGTGGCGCCGTCCGCGGCCTTGGCGGCCTTGCCCGACTTGGGCTTGTCGCCGCCGGCGCGGGTCGCCTTGACCCCTGTTCCGGTATCCGTACCCGGTCCCGTGTCCGCGTCGGTCTCCGTTCCCGTGTCCGTGCCCGCGTCCGCCTCCGGGCCTGTCCCGACGCCCGCGTCCTGGCCGGCCGGCTTGCGCTGGATGTCCACCGAGATCTCTCGCTCGGCGGCGGCGGGCAGTGCGGTCACCCGGAACCCGCCCAGCACCTGGGCTGCCGGTGCGGCCTCTTCATCGGCCTCGGCCCCGTCATCGGTCCCGTCATCGGTCCCGGTCTCGATCTCGGCAGCGGCCCCGTCGGCAGCCTCGACCTCGTCATCGGTCTCGGCACCGGCACCGGCACCGGCACCGGCACCGGCACCGGCACCGGCGGCAGCCTGAGTGCCGACGCGTACGACGTAGCAGGTCCCGCCGCCGTTGGCGAAGTACCCGTAGACGGAGTACCCGAGATAGGAACCGTCGGTGAACTCACCGAAAGTCTTGGTGAACTGGTTCCAGTTGGTGATCCGGACCGGCTCGTTCAGCGGTCCCTGTTCGGCGAAGCCGACGAAGGCGGCCACGGAGGTGGCCACGCCCTCCACCGGACGAGAGCCACCCGCGACCTCTTCCATGAACACACCGGGGGCCAGGTAGTTCGCCATCCAGTCCTCTTTCTTCCAAAATCTCGGCGGGAATCTTTTTCACAGCCCGCGCTTTCCCTCCTCCGGGCAGGAGGGACCGTCAACTCGGCACGGATATCAGGACATTCGACGGAGCCGTCGACGGGCGGAGGACCGTTCCCTGAATCATCGTCATGACGTTCCAGGCCTGTCAAACGGAAAGAACTGCCGAAAAGAAAACTCCACCTCTGCGCCACCATCGTCCCTGATGACATCAACCTTGGATACCGGAAATCAACATTTCACGGCTGGCGCGGCGGCATTTCACGCGTGCGCCTAAAAGATCCTGAACAGTCTCCGTTCGGCCTGCCCCTATCACCCTTCGGCCGTGGCGGCGGCCGATCGCTGTCCTAGCCTGTGCGTATGCGACTGAGTGGTGTGATAAAGCCCGACCGGCCCTTGCTCGTACTGGCCGTGGAGAAAGAGGCGGCCCATCTCGACGGGACCATGCCGGTGCTGCTCACCGGTATGGGCAAGGTCAACGCCGCCGCCGCGCTCGCGACCGTCCTCGGTCGGGGACCCCTGCCGTCCGTAGTGGTCAACCTCGGTACCGCGGGTGCGCTCCGGGACGGGCTGCAGGGAACCCACGAGGTGAGCCGTGTGATTCAGCACGATCTCAATACGGCATTCCTCTACACGCTCACCGGCCGGACATACGGGGCGCCCCTGCCGGTGGGTGACAGCGGGCCGGTCCTGGCCACCGGGGACAGCTTCATCTCCGACGAGGCGGCACGTGAACGGCTCGCCGCGCACGCGGACCTGGTCGACATGGAGGGCTATGCCCTGGCGGCTGTCGCCCGGAAGCTCGATGTCCCCATACGGCTCGTCAAGCACGTCAGCGACGAGGCCCGGGAAGGCGCTGCCCGGACATGGCGGGAGTCCGTCGACGACTGCGCCAAGGAATTGGCGGCCTGGGCCCGCGACAACCTGAATTGAGCCGCCGCCGAGGTCGGCCGACAGCGAAAAGCGAAACCGCCGCGGGGCCGGTGCGGTTCGGAGGTACTCTGCCCCGGCGTACGCCGATGAACAGGGTAAGGATGATGACTCGTGACATGGCTCGATGAACTGGTGGCAGGCGCGCGGCAGGACGCCCAGCTACGGCAGGAGGCCAAGCCCCTGTTCGTGGTGAAGGAGGAGGCCAATCGGCTCCCCGCGCCCCGCGATGTCCTCTCCTTGTGGACCGGCCCCGACGTGGCGGTGATCTGCGAGGTGAAGCGTGCGAGCCCCTCGAAGGGACGGCTCGCCGACATTCCCGCTCCCGCGCGCCTGGCGGCCGAGTACGCACAGGGCGGAGCAGCGGCGATCAGTGTGCTCACCGAGGGCCGGCGCTTCCAGGGTTCGCTGGCGGATCTGGCCGCGGTACGGGGCGCCGTCGGCATTCCCGTGCTGCGCAAGGACTTCATCGTCTCCTCGTACCAGCTGTGGGAGGCGCGCGTGTGCGGGGCCGACATGGTTCTGCTGATCGTGGCGGCGTTGAGCGACGAGCATCTCGCCGAGCTCCACCGGCTCACCACGGATCTCGGTATGACGGCGCTGGTCGAGGTCCACAACGAGGAGGAAGCCGTACGGGCGGCCGCCCTCGGGGCCCGGATGATCGGTGTGAACGCCCGTGATCTGAAGACGCTCGAGGTGGACCGGGGCACATTCGCCCGCGTGGCGCCCCTGCTGCCCGGATCGGCCCTGAAGGTGGCCGAGTCCGGTGTGCGGGGTCCGCAGGACGTGAGCGCCTACGCGGCGGCCGGGGCCGACGCGGTCCTGGTCGGTGAGGCCGCGGTGACCGGCGAGGACACGGCCCTCACGGTGGCCGGGCTGGTCGCCGCGGGCCGGGGTGGGCGAGGCGGCCGGTGAGCACACCTCTCTTCATCAAGATCTGCGGTCTGCGCACGGCACCGGATGTGGAGGCCGCCGTGCGGGCCGGTGCCGACGCGGTGGGGTTCGTCCTCACCGAGAGCCCGCGCCGCGTCGACGCCGTCACCGCACGGAACTTGGCGCGGGCCGTGCCCGACGACGTGCTGACCGTGGGTGTCTTCCGGGGGCAGTCCTTGGACGAGGTGCGCGCCCTGGCCGACGCCAGTGGGGTCCGGGCCGTCCAGCTTCACGGTGACGAAGGCGGCGAGTACTACACGGCTCTGCGCAAGCCGGGACGGACACTCATCCGGGCGGTCGCCGCACGGGGACAGCGGCACCAGGCCGGTGAACTCGGTGAGGATCTCCTGCTGCTCGACGCTCCCGCACCCGGTGCGGGCAAGCCCTGGGACTGGTCCTCCCCGGACTTCGAACCGCCCGTCGGGCACTGGCTGTTGGCCGGTGGCCTGACCGTGGAGAACGTCGGGGAAGCGGTCCGTGTCACCGCCCCGTGGGGCGTGGATGTCTCCAGTGGTGTGGAGCGGGAGCGGGGTGTGAAGGATCCGGAGCTGATCGCGTCCTTCGTCCGGGCGGCTCGCACCGCGAGGTGAGAGCCCGCTCCGACGGAGCCCGAGCCCTGAGCCGCCCGGACGGACCGGGGTGTACGGCTCAGGGCCGCTCGGGGCCGGTTATCGGTTTGCCGTGGGCGTCGAAGGGCCAGACATTCGGGGCGCACCCCTCAAGCCCTTTGATCTGTTGCATCATGGCCGGTGCCGGTTTCCCCTTGCCCGGACATCCCACATGCCCGTATCCGAGGAAGTGCCCCACCTCGTGATTGATGATCAGGGCCCGGTATGCGGGAATGTCGTCCTTGTAGGTCTCGGTGGCCAGCAACCATCGTTTGAGGTTCACCACCACATTCTTTCCGACACGGCAGTTGACCTCCCCGCCCGTGTCCAATCCGTACTCACCGCAAATACTGTCGGCCGTTTTCGGTGTCGCCACCCGCACGATGAAGTCGAAGTCGTCGCCCGGTGTCCGCCGGAACTTCCACTTGCCCTCGGCGGTCCAGCCACGCTCATGCCCCAGGATGTCGTCGACCTCGGACGCGGCATCGCCCGGGGCGACGCCTATGCTGTCCTCGACCTCGACCTGATAGCGGAGTAGTTGCCCGCTGCTGCCCTTGTCGCCGCCTTGCCCCTTCGCGCGGGTGAACACCCCTGTGCCAGAGGAGGGAATGGCGGTCGGGGTGGGAACGGCGGCCGGAGTAACTTTCGGTTCAGGCGTCTCGGCCTGCTCCTTGAGCGCCTCCGGGGATGCCGCACCGGGTGAGGATGCTCTGCCGCTGCCAGGACCGAATTCCCTGGCCATCAAGGTCAGGGCCGCGACCGGCAGCAGGGAGAGGAGCAGGACGCGCCGGGGCCCGCGTGCCCGTGCCCGCCTTCGGCCGCGCCGGGCCGGGGGACGTCTGTGACGCGTGGGACTAGGGGCCTGAGCCATGGAATCAGCCTCGGTGGATATTTTTCCGGCTCAGTGACCGAAACATGACGGTTGTGTGGCAGTTCGCCCCGGAAGCGGTCAGCCTGCGGTGCGGGGGATGCGTTGGTTCCAGGTCCGGTGGAAGACGGTCTTGTCGCCTTCCTGGCAGGTCACCTCGTTCGCGGTGAGGAAGTTGTCCGTGTCGGCGGTGATCTCCGAGCGGGTCCGGATCGTCACGTCCCAGCCAAGATCCGGCCGGTGCAGGCGGATCGTCCAGTCCGAGCGGGTGTGGGCGGAGAGGGGGTCGTGTTCGTGGATGGTGTAGGTCTCCAGGGCGTCTTCGGTGTATTGCAGGCCGTCGGGGTAGAGGCGGGTGCCGCCGTAGCGGGGGTCGGCTTCCAGGCGCCAGGTTCCGGCGGCGACGTCGCGTACGATACGGCGTTCCGGCCGCTGTTGCTCCGGCTCGGGGAAGACGACGCCCAGGGGGGCCGACTGTTCGGGCTCGGCGAAGGTGATCGTGTCGGTGGTGGGTGTGCGGACCGGGAGTTCCAGGGTGCTGCCGTCGGGGTGCAGGGTGAAGCCCGCGCTGCCGGGCTGGGGCCAGATCCACGGCCAGTACGCGGAGGAGACGGCCAGGCGGATGCGGTGGCCGGGCGGGAAGGCGTGGCCGATGGCGTTGAGCTCGAACTCCACGTCCTCCACGGTGTTTTCGGGCCAGGGTTCGGTGCGGTCACGGCCGTGGCGGGCGGTGAGGTTGAGTGCGCCGCGGGTGATGAGGGTGGAGGAGCCGTCCGGTGCGACGTCGCAGAGGCGGGCGATGGCCTGGCCGCGGGGGGCGTGGGAGCGCAGGCGCAGGCGTACGCGGGGGCGGCCGAGGATCTCGATGGGCCCGTCCTTGGGGACGGGGAAGTCGAAGCAGGCCGACTTGGCGTCCTCGTCGCGCTGGTCAGGCGGCAGGTCGGCGGTGTTGCCGAAGGGGAAGAAGCGGCCGGCGTCCAGGCCGGTGTGCATCGGGGAGTTCACCTCGACGGGGGCGCCGGGCAGGGGGTACGAGGTGGGTGTGATGTGGGGTGAGGGCCAGGTGGGGTCGCCTACCCAGCGGCCGGGCAGTTCGGGGTAAGTGGTGGCCGGCGGGTGGGACTGGCTGATCCACGAGC
Organism: Streptomyces sp. NPDC002537; assembly: GCF_053594975.1. Classification (NCBI taxonomy): domain Bacteria; kingdom Bacillati; phylum Actinomycetota; class Actinomycetes; order Kitasatosporales; family Streptomycetaceae; genus Streptomyces; species Streptomyces sp. NPDC002537. Next base: position 247 of record NZ_JBSFWT010000072.1, on the reverse strand, counting down.
GGAGTCTGGGCTCGGCCATGATGCCGGTGTCTTTGCCCTTGAGGTGCTGGTCGAACCAGCGCAGGGTTTCCTGGAGGAAGCCGATGGCGGGGCCGGGTGGCAGTCCGCGGTCGGGGTACTGGTGCGACCAGGGGCCGATCAGGCCGGCTGCCGGGCCGGGCAGGTGCTCGACCAGGCGCAGGACGGTGTCGCGGTAGGGGTCGTGCCAGCCGCCGACGGCGAGGACCGCCGCGCGGATGGTGGAGTA